>NZ_JBHWUU010000191.1:0-1007 GCF_042737375.1 Streptomyces sp. NPDC060000 | reverse complement strand
GCCACCACCACCGCCACCGCATCCGGCGTCGCGACGGCCTGCGCCTCGAACCGGTCCACCACCAGCCCCCCGGGCCACACGGCCGTACCGCCCTGGGCCCACGCACCCAGCAGCAGCCCACGCTCGGCCTCCGACAGGAACACACCCCGCGCATCCCCGTCCACATCCGACGCCATCGCCTCCAGCACCGACCGGTACATCCCACCCAGCCGATCCAAATGCCCCCCGTCGATCACATCGTTCGGGCAGCTCAGCTTGACGTGGCCGGCGCGGCAGATGACGTTGAGCCCGAACTCGTTGCCGCCGGCTCCCATGGTCGCCTCGGCGTCGATGCTGTCGGTGTCGACCTGGTGGAAGTCGAGGTACTCGAACAGAACGCTCAACAGATCACCGCTGCCGCCCGCAGCACGCTGGATGGCGGGCAGCGGGTAACGGCGGCGCGCCCAGATCTCCGTCTCCTGGCGGTAGACCTGCTCCACCAGCTCACGCCAGGTCCGCGCCCCCTTCACCACGGGGAACGGGAGCGTGTTGAGGTGCATGCCAAGCACCCGGTCGGCGCCCGGCGCCTCCAGACGGCCGTGATAGACCACACCCGTGTGGAAGGCCTCCTCCGCCGTCAGCATGCCCAGCACCTTCAGATGCGCGGCCACCAGCACACTCTTCAGCGAGGTCCGCGCCTCGGTGGCGAGCCTGCGCAGCCCTTCCTCCAAGTCGGAGTAAGGCACCCGTACATGCTCCCGCTCACGCGGCGCCTCCTCCGGCGCGGCCCATGATGCGGGAAGCGCGAATGGGCTGTGGCTCCCCACGACGTCCTGCCAGAAGGACTGGTCACCCGGGTCGGCGAGCGAGGCCTGTTCGGCGGCGATGAAGTCGGCGTACCGCACAGCCGGCACCTCGTAGGCGGGCAGACCGTGACCGCCCCGCAGGCTGCGGTAGCACTCCAACAACTCCATCAGCAGGGTGTGGTAGCTCCACCCCTCCGTGATGGCATGGATGTGGCTGAACGT
>NZ_JBHWUU010000190.1:0-1113 GCF_042737375.1 Streptomyces sp. NPDC060000 | reverse complement strand
CGAGGCGGTGGTGGCCCGGCACGACATCCTGCGGACCTCGATGCATCTGGACGGGTTCTCCCAGCCGCTGCAGCTGGTGCACGGCCGCGTCGAGGCGCCTCTTGCCGTCCATGACATGCGGGCGCTCTCACCGGAGGCGCAGGAGGAACTCGCCCTCGGCTTCGCCGCTGCCGAACAATCCGCCGGCTTCGAGCTCACAGCTGCGCCACTGGTGCGGATCGCCGTGCACCTGGAGTCGGACGAGGCGTGGCGCCTGACGTTCACTCATATCCACGCCATTACGGAGGGGTGGAGCTACCACACCCTGTTGATGGAACTGCTGGACGTCTACCGCAGTGTGCGCGACGGGCGAGAGCCGGCTGCGTACGAGGTGCCGGCTGTGCGGTACGCCGACTTCATCGCCGCCGAACAGGCCTCGCTCGCCGACGCCGGTGACCAGTCCTTCTGGCAGGACGTCGTGGATCAGCAGGGCCCTGTCCGGATCCCGGCCAACTGGGCCGCTGCGGAGGGTCCTCAAGAATCCCTCCGCGCCCATGCGCCCTTCGCGGACCTGGAGGAAGGGCTGCGCAGGCTCGCCACCGAGGCGCGGACCTCGCTGAAGAGTGTGCTGTTGGCGGCGCATCTGAAGGTGCTGGGCATGCTGACGGCGGAGGACGCCTTCCACACCGGCGTGGTCTACCACGGCCGTCTCGAAGCACCGGGCGCCGATCGAGTGCTGGGCATGCACCTCAACACCCTGCCCTTCCCCGCTGTGAAGGGGGCGCGGACGTGGCGTGAGCTGGTGGAGCAGGTCTACCGGCAGGAGACCGAGATCTGGGCGCGCCGCCGCTATCCGCTGCCCGCCATCCAGCGTGCTGCGGGCGGCAGCGGTGATCTGTTGAGCGTTCTGTTCGAGTTCCTCGACTTCCACCAGGTCGACACCGACAGCGTGGACGTCTCCGGCACCAAGGGAAGTACCACCAACGAGTTCGGGCTCAACGTGATCGCCCGAAACGGGCGGTTCAGCCTGTTCAGCGCGACGGATGTCATGAGCCGGGAGCATTTGGATCGGTTGGGTGGGATGTACCGGTCGGTGTTGGAGGCGATGGCGTCGGATGTGGACGGGGATGCGCG
>NZ_JBHWUU010000189.1:0-1139 GCF_042737375.1 Streptomyces sp. NPDC060000 | reverse complement strand
CCCGCGGGGTGGGCCCCCCCCCCCCGGGGCCCCGGGCGCGCGCCCCCGCCCCCCGGGGCCCGACCGGTCTTTTTTCCCGAAGGAAAAGCCGAAGAAGTCGAAAAGCCCGAGATGAATCGAACAGCTGCCATGATGCGGGCAATTCGGGACGCGTGACGAGATTGAAAGACAGGGATTCAGCAATGCGACAGGTCACCCGCAAAAGCCTTATGACCGTGGCGGCGGCGACGGGGGTGATCGCCGCAGCGAGCGGCTACGCCCACGCCGACTCCGCCGCGAACGGCGCCGCCACGGACTCGCCCGGCGTTCTGTCGGGCAACTCGGTGCAGGCTCCGGTCAACGTCCCCGTGAACATCTGCGGCAACACCGTCGACATCATCGGGGCGCTCAACCCGGCCTTCGGCAACTCCTGCGCCAACAAGGGCGGCGGCGCGAGGTCCGGCGGGTACGGCGCCCACCGGGGCGGCGGCGCGCAGTCCGGCGGATACGGCGACCACCAGGGCGGATACGGCGACCACCAGGGCGGTGGCGGCCGGGGCGGAAACCACGGCGGGAACCAGGGTGGAAGCCACGGCGGAAACCATGGCGGCTCCGGCGCGCACGGGGGCTCCGGAGGAGCGCACGCGGGCGGGTACACCGGTGGATCGCCCGGCGTCGGCTCCGGCAACCAGGTCCAGGCGCCGATCGACGTGCCGGTGAACGTGTGCGGCAACAGCGTCGACGTCGTCGGCATCCTCAACCCGTCGTTCGGCAACGACTGCGCCAACGGCAGCGGTTCCGACGCCCACACGCTCCCGTCCCGCGGCCACGGGACGCCGGGCGGGCCCGGGCACCAGGGCCCCGGCAAGCCGGGCGGGCCCGGACGGTCCGACTCGTCCGCCCCCGAGGGCGTGCCGTCCACCTCGCACCACGCGACGCCGGCGGGCGCCTCCGCCGTCCACCTGCCCGCCGCCCCCGCCGCGCAGCTCGCGCACACCGGCAGCGGGCTGCCGATGGGCCTCGTCCTGCCGGCCGGCGCGGGCGCGCTGCTCGCGGGCGCGGTGCTCTACCGCAAGGCGCGCCCCTCCGCGTGAGCCTGGGGAGTGCCAGCGACGGAGCGGGCCCCGCCTCGGCGGGGCCCGCAACGTTTACCGCGTATC
>NZ_JBHWUU010000188.1:0-1185 GCF_042737375.1 Streptomyces sp. NPDC060000 | reverse complement strand
GGTGGAGCAGCTGCGGGGCGTGGTGGGTGTGGGTCGGGCGACGGTGTTCCAGGGGTTGCTGGCGTCGTTCGCGTCGGTGGCCGGGCGGTGGTCGGGGCGTTCGGACGTGGTGCTGGGCACGCCGGTGGCGGGGCGTTCGCGGGCGGAACTGGAAGGCGTCGTGGGGTTCTTCGTGAACACGCTGGCGTTGCGTGTGGATGTGGGCGGGCGGGTGTCGTTCGCGGAGCTGGTGGAGCGGGCCCGCGCGGCCACGCTGGGGGCGCTGGCGCATCAGGAGGTGCCCTTCGAGAAGGTCGCGCAGGCGGTCGGCGGGGAGCGGGGCTCTCTGGTGCGGGTGCTGTTCGCGCTGGACAACACCGAGCGCGGGGCGTGGGAAGTGGACGGCGTGCGTATCTCGGAGCTCGCGGTGCCGGGCGGGCGGGCGCAGTTCGAGGTGGCGGTGCATCTGCGGGAGCAGCCCGACGGGAGCGTGGTGGGCCGGCTGGAGTACGCGGCCGACCTCTTCGACGCCGCGTCGATGACCCGCCTTCGGGACGCCTGGCTGCGTGTGCTGGCCGAGGCGGTGGCCGCGCCCGACCGGCCGGTGGCCGCGCATCCGCTCACCTCGGCCCGCGAGCGGGAGTCGCTGGCAGCGTTCAGCGCGCCCGATCCCGAGCCGGTCGTCGGGCTCGTCCACGAACAGATCACCGCCCAGGCCGGCCGCACCCCGCAGACGGTGGCCCTCGCCGACGAGGCGGGCAACACCATGACCTACCGGGAGCTGGAGCAGGCCGCCAACCGGCTCGCCCACCACCTCACCGCGCAGGGCGTGGGCGTGGAGGACGTGGTGGGGCTGTGCCTGCACCGCTCACCGGACCTCATCGTGTCACTGCTGGCAGTACTCAAGACAGGCGCCGCCTACCTGCCCCTGGACCCCGACTACCCGCCCGCACGGCTGGCCGCCATGGTCACCGGCTCCCGCGCCCGCCTGATCCTCACCCACGCCCCCACCCGGCAGGTCACCGCGCACCTGGACCTGCCGACCGGCGCCCGGCAGGTCGACCTCGACGAAGACCGGGAGGCCATCGCCGCCCGGTCAGCAACCGCGCCGAGCACAGGACACATCCACGTCTCCAATGCCGCCTACGTCCTCTACACCTCAGGCTCGACCGGGACACCCAAGGGCGCGGTCAACACCCACGCCGC
>NZ_JBHWUU010000187.1:0-1222 GCF_042737375.1 Streptomyces sp. NPDC060000 | reverse complement strand
GTGGTGGTGCCGATCCCGAAACCGGCCGCGAGCTGGGCGTAGGGCTGGCCGTTACGGAGGTGCGTGAGAGTGAGCAGGGCTTGTCGGCCCGCGCTCAGGCGCCGCCACCGGGTTCCGAGAGCGTGGCGGTGTTTCCTCAAACGGGCGGCGAGGAAGCGGAGGGCAGAGCTGGACACGTCGACGCCGGACGGGTAGACAAGCATGCGAAGCCTCTGGTGGAGACGGTTCTCTTGGTCGAAACCCATCTACCAGGGGCTTCACCTGTCTGTCAGGCCAACTGCCCCACCAACGCGAGAGGTTGGAAAGGCTCACTGCCACAGCAGGGCCTCCTGGTATTCGCCCCGGGATCGCATCCCGAACCGCCAGAAGGCCCTGCCGTTGTGAACGCCGTTCCTGCCGTGGGATCGCCCCGGCAGGAAGGCGTTCGGTTGAGCAAGCCCGCCGAACGGTGAGCGGCAGGCTGCTCGGAAGCGGCCTAACTCACGATCCAGACCTGGGCCGCCGCCGGGTGTGCGTCGTCGCAACTCCACTGCATGAGCTGGCTGCCGGCACCGCCGACCGTGTCGAGGCACAGATTGGTGCCCACGTGCCTGAACTTCGCGCCGATCTTCTGGTCGACGATCACGGCGGTCTCGACCCACTGTTCCGACGCCAGCCCGTCACAGAGGTACTCGTCGACGGCCTCGCCCGGAACGCTAGTGCCGTTGTTGACCTCGGCGCAGTACCCGCTCGCCTGATTCACCAGGTAGTAGGTGTCCGCCGAACCGGTCGACACAAACGCCCAGTTCTGCGTGCTGGAGCCGTTGCAGGTGGCCAGCTGAAGTCTGACGTTGAGCACCCCGCCGGGCGCGTCCACGCATTGGCTGTAGGCCATGTTCTTGATCGTGTGATAGCTGCTCGCGGCAGCGGCGGCCGTGACACGGGCGGACTCTCCCGCCGTAGAGTCCGGCGTCGGCACGGCGGCACTCGCTCCCGTCGCCAACGTGACCATGCCCGCGCAGCTCAGAAGCGTCGCCGCCAGGACGGTGATCCTGTTCTGGATCTTCATCGTCGCAACTCCTATGACTTGTCGACCGGAAACCCGATTCCGTCTCGCTCGGGGACAGTGTGTCCCGGCGAAAGCGCGCAGTCGCCTTCTGTTCCGGCCAGCGGACCAGCCATCGCTTCCTGGCTTGTTCCTCTACGTCCGAACTAACGCGGGAGGTTGGAAAAGGCTCAGTCA
>NZ_JBHWUU010000186.1:730-1299 GCF_042737375.1 Streptomyces sp. NPDC060000 | reverse complement strand
TCAACACGATGGTCGACCAGCTCTCCGCGTTCGCCGACGAGGTCACCCGCGTCGCCCGCGAGGTCGGCACCGAAGGACGCCTCGGCGGCCAGGCCCAGGTCCCCGGGGTGGCCGGGGTCTGGCGGGACCTCACCGATTCGGTCAACTTCATGGCCGGAAACCTCACCAACCAGGTCCGCAACGTCGCCCAGGTGACCACGGCGGTGGCCAAGGGCGACCTCTCCCAGAAGATCACCGTCGACGCCCGCGGCGAGATCCTCGAGCTGAAGAACACCATCAACACCATGGTCGACCAGCTCTCCGCCTTCGCCGACGAGGTCACCCGCGTCGCCCGCGAGGTCGGCACCGAAGGACGCCTCGGCGGCCAGGCCGACGTCAAGGGGGTCAAGGGCACCTGGCGGGACCTCACGGATTCGGTCAACTTCATGGCCGGAAACCTCACCAACCAGGTCCGCAACGTCGCCCAGGTGGCGACGGCGGTGGCCAAGGGCGACCTCTCCCAGAAGATCACCGTCGACGCCCGCGGCGAGATCCTCGAGCTGAAGAACACCATCAACACCATGGTCGAC
>NZ_JBHWUU010000186.1:0-632 GCF_042737375.1 Streptomyces sp. NPDC060000 | reverse complement strand
ACCAGCTCTCCGCCTTCGCCGACGAGGTCACCCGCGTCGCCCGCGAGGTCGGCACGGCCGGCAACCTGGGCGGGCAGGCCACGGTCCGGGGGGTCTCGGGCACGTGGAAGGACCTCACCGACAACGTCAACGTGATGGCGTCGAACCTGACGGGCCAGGTGCGGTCCATCGCCCAGGTCGCCACCGCGGTGGCCCGCGGCGACCTGTCCCAGAAGATCACCGTCGAGGCCAAGGGTGAGGTCGCCGCGCTGGCCGACGTCATCAACACGATGGTGGACACGCTGTCCGCGTTCGCCGACGAGGTCACCCGCGTCGCCCGCGAGGTCGGCACCGAGGGACGCCTCGGCGGCCAGGCACAGGTGCCGAACGTGGCCGGCACCTGGAAGGACCTCACCGACAACGTCAACTCGATGGCGAACAACCTCACCGGCCAGGTCCGCAACATCGCGCTGGTGACCACGGCGGTGGCCAAGGGCGACCTGTCGAAGAAGATCGACGTGGACGCCCGCGGCGAGATCCTCGAGCTGAAGACCACGATCAACACGATGGTCGACCAGCTCTCCGCGTTCGCCGACGAGGTCACCCGCGTCGCCCGCGAGGTCGGCACCGAAGGACGCCTCGGCGGCCAGGCC
>NZ_JBHWUU010000185.1:0-1739 GCF_042737375.1 Streptomyces sp. NPDC060000 | reverse complement strand
GCCCGCACCTCACTCAAGAGCGTCCTGCTGGCCGCACACCTCAAGGTGCTGGGCATGCTGACGGCGGAGGACGCCTTCCACACCGGCGTGGTCTATCACGGCCGCCTGGAGGCGCCGGGTGCCGACCGGGTGCTGGGCATGCACCTCAACACGCTCCCGTTCCCCGTGGTGAAGGGGGCCCGGACGTGGCGTGAGCTGGTGGAGGGGGTCTACCGGCAGGAGACGGAAATCTGGGCGCGCCGCCGTTACCCGCTGCCCGCCATCCAGCGCGCCGCCGGCAACAACCGCGACCTCCTCACCATCCTCTTCGAATACCTCGACTTCCACCTCGTCGACAGGGACGCGGTCGACGTGAACGCGACCATGGTCGACGGCACGAACGAGTTCGCCCTCAACGTGGTCATCACGCACGGGAACTTCGGCCTGACCAGCGCCACGGATGTCATGAGCCGGGAGCATTTGGATCGGTTGGGTGGGATGTACCGGTCGGTGTTGGAGGCGATGGCGTCGGATGTGGACGGGGATGCGCGGGGTGTGTTCCTGTCGGAGGCCGAGCGTGGGCTGTTGCTGGGTGCGTGGGCGCAGGGCGGTACGGCCGTGTGGCCCGGGGGGCTGGTGGTGGACCGGTTCGAGGCGCAGGCCGTCGCGACGCCGGATGCGGTGGCGGTGGTGGTGGCCGCGGACGGGACGCGGTTGTCGTACCGGGAGGTGGACGAGCGGGCGAACCGTATCGCCCGGCATCTGATCGCCGGCGGGGTCGGCCCGGACCAGTTGGTGGGGGTCTGCCTGGAGCGTGGGCCGGAGTTGGTGCCGGTGCTGCTGGGTATCTGGAAGGCGGGTGCCGCGTATCTGCCGCTGGATCCGACCCTGCCCGCCGAGCGCCTGGCGTTCATCCTGGCCGACACGGATACAGCGGTCGTGGTGACCACCAGCGGCCATACGGCCCTGCTGGCCGCCGCCCACCAGGGCAGCCTGGTCCTGCTCGACGCCCACGCGGCCCGCATCGCCCGCCGCTCCGCCACCCCACCGGCCCGCACCACGGATCCGGCGCAGCTGGCGTATGTCATCTACACCTCGGGTTCGACCGGCCGTCCCAAGGGCGTGATGATCCATCACGCGGGTCTGGCGAACTACCTGGCCTGGACAGTGGAGGCATACGCCGCACACGGCACGGGGGGTGCGCCGTTGTTCTCGTCGATCTCCTTCGACCTGGGCATCCCGGACCTGTTCACGCCGCTGGTCTGCGGACAGCCGGTCACCCTGCTGCCCGACGACCTGGACGTCGCCGAACTGGGCACCGTCCTGGACCGGTTCGGCCCCTACGGGTTCGTGAAGCTCACCCCGGGCCATCTGGACCTGCTCACCCACCAGCTCGACCCGGCACAAGCCGCCCGGCTGGCCGGGCTGGTCATCGCCGCCGGCGACAACTTCCCCGTCACCCTCGCCGAGCGCTGGCGGGAGCTGGCCGGGACGGACGGCACGAAGGTCGCCACCGAGTACGGGCCCACCGAGATCACCATCGGCAACTCCGGCCTCGTCATCGACGAGGTCCCGGTGACCGAGGCCGTCCCGCTGGGCGCGCCGATCCCGCACACCCAGATGTATGTGCTGGACGCGGGCCTGGAGCCGGTCCCGGTGGGGGTGACCGGCGAGGTCCACATCGCGGGCACCGGCCTGGCCCGCGGCTACCTCGGCCGCCCCCACCTCACCGCCGAGAAGTTCCTGCCCAACCCCCACGG
>NZ_JBHWUU010000184.1:0-1791 GCF_042737375.1 Streptomyces sp. NPDC060000 | reverse complement strand
GCCAGTGCCCGGCCGGGGGCGATCCGGCCCGAGGGCAGGGGGCGGTGCGGACGCTCGGCGGCGTCCTCCTCGAGGTCCGCCCAGTCGTTGAGCGCCATGCCCGCCTCGTACAGGCACAGCGAGGCGGCCATCACCAGGGCGGTACGGGCGTTGGGGCGCACCCCGCTCGCCGCGGCCCCGGCGAGCGCGTCACCGGGAACGGTGAACAGGGCCGAGACGCGCAGGAGTTCGGCCCAGTCGCGGGCGGTGCTCACCGCGAGTGCCCCAGCGTCGCGGCGAAGGCCAGGAGCGCCTCGTACTGCTCGGCGAGGGCCGGGGAGCCGCCGTCGGGGTCCTTGAAGTAGAAGCCCAGCTGGGGAAGGCTCCCGGTGAGCCCCGCCTCGTGGGCGCGGGCGGCCAGCCGTGCCAGGTCGAGCACGAGGGGTGCGGCCAGCGCCGAGTCGCAGCCCTGCCAGATGGTCTGCAGGATCATCCGCGAGCCGAGGAAGCCCTCGAAGGCGACATGGTCCCAGGCGGTCTTCCACTCACCGAGCGCGGGCACGTCGTCGATGTGCACCTGGCCCTCGGGCAGCACACCGAGGTTGTCCTGCAGGACCCGGTTCTTGCCCGCGTTCTTCGCCGCGGCGGCCGCGGAGTCGGCGAGCGCCGCCCCGTCACCGCCGCCGAGCAGGTTGGTGCCGGACCAGGCCCGTACCTCAAGGGCCCGCTGGGCGAACATGGGCGCGAGCACCGCCCGCAGCAGGGTCTGCCCGGTCTTTCCGTCCCGGCCCGCGTACGGCACCCCCGCCGCCCGCGCCGCTTTTGCCAGTGCCGGGTGGTGCATCCCGGCCGACGGGGTGAAGTTCACGTACGCGCAGCCCGCGCGCAGGGCGGCCGCGGCATACAGCGAGCTGGCGGGCAGCCGGGCCCCGCCCGGGGCGGGGACGGGCTCGGTGGAGGCGACGTTGACCACGACGGTGCGCGCGAGCCGGCCCCGGCGGGTGAAGTCCTCGATGTCGGCGGCGAACGCCGCGATCAGCTCCTCGTCGCTGCGGCTGTCGCCGGCCAGCGGTCCGCCGGTGCGTATCTCCCGGTCGGCGGCGGCCAGTTCACGGTGCACCGCCTGGCCGAGCCCGTGCGGCAGGACGCCCTGCTCGGCGAGCGCCTCGGCGCGCTTGGGCAGCGGCCAGTCCACGGTGTCGTGGCCGCCGAAGACGAGCCGGGACAGGGCGGGCAGCGAGGCGGCGGCGAAGGCCCGCGACTCGGTGACCATGCCCGTCGGCGGGCGCAGCCCCGCGGCGAGCGCGGCACACCCGGCGACCGCGGTCGTGGCGACGGAGCCGCGGGCCCCGATGAACCAGACGCCGGTGCCGCCCTCGCTCTGGGGTCCGGTAGGGGTACCGGGCGTCTCGGCATGCTCGGACACGGAAGGCCTCCTGAAGTGCGTCGGTTCTCAGCGAGCGGGGCGGCGGGCGGGGGAGTGGTCCTGGTGCCAGGAGCGGCCGGCCCGCGCACCCCGCAGCGGGACGGCGGGCGTGCGACGGCGCTACGGGGCGCGCTGCTCGAGCCGTGCGGCCAGCTCGCTCCAGGCCTTCGCGCAGCCGCGGGCCAGATCGGCGACCTCGGGGGCCCAGTGACAGGGCAGCCCGCGTTCGAGGGTCTCGATGTCCTGGCCGGCGACGCCGTAGTGGTGCAGCCAGCGCAGGGCGCGCCGGCCGGCTTCGTTGAGCCGCAGCGAGGGGTCCTCGTGGAGCTTGGCGAGCAGCTTGCGCCGGTCCACCGCGCCGGCCCCGCGCCCGCCGCGGGCGGGCG
>NZ_JBHWUU010000183.1:0-2057 GCF_042737375.1 Streptomyces sp. NPDC060000 | reverse complement strand
AGTCGCCTTCTGTTCCGGCCAGCGGACCAGCCATCGCTTCCTGGCTTGTTCCTCTACGTCCGAACTAACGCGGGAGGTTGGAAAAGGCTCAGTCATGCAATCCGGCAATTCCCCTACATAGGCACCTTGAGCACCGCGCTATTCCCCACTTGGGCTGGGGCCGGTGACGGGCCGCCCGACTGCTGAGTGTGGGGCTGGTCAGGCCGGTCAAGGGCAGCTCCGGCGGTGCTGCGCAATGGCCTTCGGCCACTCTGGACAGTCCTGAGCAGCTCAAGCGACGGTCGGCTATCGAGCGGCCCGGAAACCTTTGGCGCCGTGGGGGACCGAGGAAGCCGAGCCGCCGTGCCCAGGGGTCCCGAGGTGGCGCTCCGTCGCCCCCAGGGCCGATTCCGGGATTTCCGGACGGGGAATGGCGGGAACGTCCGCAACGGTTGGGTCATCTGCATGCGCCGCGCCGCCTTCAGGGCGGCGGTGACGTCAGGCGGGGGAGAGGTCAGGGCGGGCACGGTGCCAGCGCGCGGGGTGTCGCCACCGGCCAGAGGCCTCGCGGGCGACGCCGACGCGGACTTCCACCATCAGCGGACGGTGGGAGGGCCTCTCGTCCTCCCGGGGACGGGAGTGGCCGGGGCAGAGCCACGGGTTCAGCTGGAGCACGCCGGGCTTCGCGGCCCGCATCCAGCCGATGTGGTGGAAGAACTGCGAGGGCCCTGGGCCAGGAGCTGGAGGTATAGCGCTCGTATCACCAGGACGCCAAGGGCCTGCCGGAGTAGGGGCGGTCAGGCGTTCAGAGCCTGCTCGACAGTGGGGTGGCAGGGGATGAAGGCGTCGACGCCGACAGGCTGCAGCAGACGTACGACGGACTCCTGGGCTCCGGCGATGCGCAGCCACCCCTGAGCCTGGCTCACTCGCAGGTGGGTGGCGATGAAGACGTTGATCCCGCTGGAGTCCATGAAGGTCACGCCGCTGAGATCCGCCACGATCCGGGGCGGCGCCACACCGTCCTCAGACGTCAGCGCCTGGCCGAGGGCGTCCTTGACGTCGTCGTCGATCTCGCCGTGCACGGTCACGACGAGGATCCCGTCAACGACTTCGGCCTGGACGGATAACCGGCCCGGCCGGCCTTCCTTCTGAATGTCAGTCACCGTCTCCTCGACTGTGTTTTGGGCTGGCTCGGGCAGGCGTGCGCGGATGATTCTGCCCCACCGCCCCGGCCGAATGCACCCGGGTGGCTGCGAAACAACATGTTCCTGCCATGTATGCAGCGAGGGCGGGTACTCGCGCCCTCGAGCACAGGGACTGAGGGCGAGGGGCGATGGGATGCCATACCGACGGTGACGGCTCCAAGACGCCGAATGGATACCTGATGCGCGCCGGCTACGCCCTGAGCGGGTACGGCGGCTGCATCGCCGAAGCCCGCCACCACGCCGTCGCCTTCCTCGACCACGCCCACGCCGACCATCACGTGCTCGCGAGCGCTCGTGCGAGGGACGTCACCCAGTTGGTGGTCAGCGAGCTGGTCACCAACGCCCGCAAGTACGCTCCCGGCCCTGCCTTGCTGGAACTGCGCATCAATGCCCACACTGTGGACGTCGTGGTGTGGGACAGCGACCCCATGGTGCCCGCGGCCCTGGCCGCCGATCCCGGCAGGATCGGCCAGCACGGCCTGGAGATCGTGGAGGCCGTCACCGAGGATCTGTTCACCGAGCAGGAGCCGGTCGGCAAGCGCATCACGGCCCGCATCGCCCTGTCCGACGCCCCCGGTGGGGCCTCGGCCTCCTGAGGGCTCAACCTGGTGCCGTCCTCGTCGCCGCTCGAGATCGCACCTCTGCGTCCACACGCGAAAATCTATCTTGGTCAGAGTAGACATTGGGTGGTGTCGTGGTTATGGTTTCTCTCGTAGCCCAGAGAGACGCAGGGCCCGGCAGACACGAACTGCCGGGGAGCAGTACCGCAGTTGCAGTTGCAGTTGCAGTCGCAGGACGGTGCGGTGGTGGAGTTTCGAAGCCAGGGTTGTTGCAGGACGGCGACGGGACTGACGACCGGACCGGGTGGCCCGC
>NZ_JBHWUU010000182.1:0-2278 GCF_042737375.1 Streptomyces sp. NPDC060000 | reverse complement strand
TCATCAGGCACAAGATCAGCGGACACCCAACAGATCCTGCCGACACGACACCCAACTGCCAAGCCCCACAACACATTTCATTCTGAAACGATCAGATAATCGAGCCGACGTTGACGGCCTGGAGAAAGACCCGGCTCGACCGCAGGCCCACCGGACAGCCGGCCAAAGTCGAACTGCGCGATGTGTTCAACGCGCTCCTCTACGTGAACCGTACGGGAATCCCCTGGAAATACCTCCCGCACGACTTCCCGAGCCACGGCACCGTCTACGCCTACTACACCGCCTGGCGCGACGAGGGAATATTCGCACAGCTCAACTACGACCTCGTCGGCCTCGCCCGAGTCAAGGAAGCGCGCAAGCCCGAGCCCACCGGATCCGTGATCGACACCCAGAGCGTGAAGACCTCCGCCAACGTGCCATTGACCAGCCAGGGAACCGATGCCGCGAAGAAGATCGTGGGTCGGAAGCGGGGCATCCTCACCGACACGATCGGGCTCCTCCTCGCCGTGACCGTCACCGCCGCGAGCCTCTCCGAGAACGCCGTCGGAATTCGCCTACTCGACCACGCCAAGAAGACCTACCCGACCATCTCCAAGAGCTGGGTCGACACCGGCTTCAAGAACGCCCTCGTCGAGTACGGAGCCAACCTCGGAATCGACGTCGAAGTCGTCAACAGAAACCCGGGAGTTCGCGGATTCCACGTGGTCAAAAGGCGCTGGGTCGTGGAACGCAGTATCGGTTGGATCATGACGCACCGCCGACTCGCCCGCGACTACGAGACCCTGCCCG
Source organism: Streptomyces sp. NPDC060000 (assembly GCF_042737375.1). NCBI lineage: Bacteria > Bacillati > Actinomycetota > Actinomycetes > Kitasatosporales > Streptomycetaceae > Streptomyces > Streptomyces sp. NPDC060000. The sequence goes on along the minus strand of NZ_JBHWUU010000182.1, from coordinate 1,489 downwards.
CCAGCTCCGAGGCCATGATCCACGTCGCCTCGATCGACAACCTCGCCAAGCGCATAACGGACGAGACGACACCCTCCTGGCGAGGAACCTACTAGGAGATAAAGGGCAATCCACCTAGATCAAACGCCCTCTAAAAGAGCGTTTTGTCCCGCAGAGGTTGTTTGGCGTTGATTTGCAGACCGAGCTGGGGTGTCGAGGGGACAGCGAGCGTGCCCAGCCGCCGCCCGAGCTGGTCGAGGGCAACAGCGACATGGACGTCGGCGTGGGTGTCGACTCCGAGGGTCACGCTCGTGCCGGAACTGTTGAGAACCTGTCCTCCTGGCGGTCCGTGGGGCTGGAGCCGCACCGACGGAGCACCGGAGACACAACTGCGATGAGGCGTGGTGCCAGGCTCTTATCAGGTCACATCCGACGGTCCGCCGGTGCAGCCGCATGCACCCTCCCGGCCGGCCGACGCATCGGCAACAAGGCACGAGCGGCCGGTTGGTCTGTGGGTCAGACCGGCCGGAAGAGCGCTTGCAGATCCTCGCAGTTGGTCTGGGGCCGGTAGGGCCGGGTTCGCTTGTGGGTGATCCCGGCCGCCGCCAGGACGTCGCGCCAGGCGTGGGATTTGTAGCAGGAGCCGTTGTCGGTCAGGACCCGCTCGACGGTGATCCCGACGCTGGTGAAGTAGGCGTGGGCCCGCTGCCAGAAGGCGGTCGCGGTTTCCTTCTTCTCGTCGGCCAGGATCTCGCTGTAGGCGAGGCGGGAGTGGTCGTCGACGGCGGTGTGGATGTAGCTGTAGCCCAGGCGGGGCCGCTTCTTGCGGCCGGCTTGGCGGCCCAGGGTCTTGTGACCGCCACCGTCGGGGATGTTGCCCAGCTTCTTGATGTCCACGTGGACGAGCTCGCCGGGCTTCTCGCGTTCGTAGCGGCGTATGACGCGGCCGGTGGCCCGGTCCAGGTGGGAGAGCCGGGCCAGCCCGAAGCGGGTCAGGACGCGGTGCACGGTCGAGGGCACCAGGCGAAGCAGGTGGGCGATGCGGGCCGGCCCCCACCGGCGGGCGAGGCGGACCTTGATGATCCGGCGCTCGGTGCGGGTCGGGGTCCGGTGTGGGCTCTGATGCGGGCGCGAGGATCTGTCACGCATGCCCGCCTCGCCGTGATCGCGGTAGCGGGCGGCCCACCGCTGGGCCGTGGAAGCGTTCGGCGGCCCGGCGCAGCGGCCAGCCATCCTCGACCACGCAGCGGGCCAGGCGCAGACGGCCGGTCTCGGTCAGGGCTGCATTACGGTGGGGCACGAGGGCCTTTCGGTCGGTGTAGACGTCGCAATCCACACCGAACCCGGAAGGCCCTCACCCGTTCAAGACGCCTCAGCCGAGACCTGCATCACCCGTCCACAACCTCCCGAGGCGATACAACTAGCCCGCGACATCTGGTACGCCAGCGCGGTGTGGGGCGGGGGTGCCCGGGGGCCCCCCCCCCCCCCCCCGGTGTAGAGCAGGGGGCAA
>NZ_JBHWUU010000181.1:0-2554 GCF_042737375.1 Streptomyces sp. NPDC060000 | reverse complement strand
CCGCGACGGTCAGCCCGCAACCCGGGCGGTGCGGGTGGGGCGGGGTGACGGCCCCCCCCGCGCGCCGTGCGGTGATGGGCGCCTACACCGCCCCCCCGGCGTCCCCCCCGCCGACCGCGGTCATCAGGACCACCGCCGAGGCGATGATCCAGGCCATCGCGCCCTTGCTGGCCTTCGTCGTCGGGTCGTCGACCCACCGGTAGTGGTCCCGGGTGATCGTGGAGCGGACCGGGGCCAGCATGAGCGGGAACATGACCATGACCGCGGCGTAGAGATACAGGGTCGCGGGCAGTGCGTTGTGCTGCGCCAGACCCCGGACGCCCAGGGTGGCGATGCCGATGACCGGCATCCACAACTGTTTTTTCTTGTACTTCGGTATCTGGATGATCCACTGCATCGCGACGAGGTTGACGACGGTCGCCGCCGCCGCGATGAGGATCCAGACGCTGGTGGACAGGGAGAGGAACATGGGCGTCCTAGAAGAGTGAGTCCCAACCATCGGAGATGGCATCTCCGATGCCTGACACGGAGTCGCCGGCGGCGCCCCACGCCGTTGTCGCGTAGGTGATGGCCGGGCCCACCAGTTCATGGCCGAGCCGCGTGCCGGTCACGGCGGCGCTCTTCAGGCCCCCCGCACCCCACTCGATCATATGGGACATGCCCGGCACCTTGATCTTGCCGAGGACGAAGCCGCCCGTCAGGGCGCCGACCGCCAGACCCGCGACGGAGCCGTAGAACGCGTCGGACGTCCAGCCGTCGGTGAAGCCGGTGATGACGGCCGAGCCGATGCCGGTGACCCAGGAGATGGATCCGAACACGCCGGCGGCCACATCGAAGGGCGGCGGAAGGAGCAGGCTGAACGCGGCCGCGGTGCCGGAGACGGCACTGACCCCGTTCAGCAGCTGTGCGAACTCCTGCCAGTCCTTCTTGCTGCCCCAGCCGTCGGGGCTGTCGACCTTGTCGCTGTCGCTGCTGTCGGAGGGGTCGACGCCGTTCTGCTTGTTCTGCTTGGCCGCCTCCGCCGCCTTGCGCGCGGCCTCGGCGAGCTCCTGCTGACGCTTGGCGACCGCCGTCGCGCGGGCCTCGCTGGCGGCCCTGGCGGCGGCAGCGGCGTCCTTGCCCGCCGCGTCGGCGGAGGCGCGGGCGGCGTTCGCCGACGCCTGGGCCTGGCCGGCGGAGACGGCGGCGGCAGCGGCGGAGGCCACGGCCTGGTTCGCCGAGTAGTTGGCCTGCCGGGCCGCGGTGCGCGCGGACGCGGCGGCGGCCTTCGCCTTGTCCGCGGACGCCTGCGCGTCCTTCGCGGACTGCTCGGCCGCGTCGGCGTTGGCGTCGGCCTGGGTGGCGTACTCGCGGGCCTTGTCGGCGGACGCGTTGGCCTTGTCCGCCCACTTCGCCGCCTCCGAGGACGCCTTGCGCGCGTCGGCCGCTGCCTTGGACGCCTGGTAGGCGTCCTTCTGCGCGTCATGGGCGATCTTCGCGGCGCGCGCGATGGAGGCCCGGACGGCCGCGACGTGCGTGGCGGCGTCGTAGTCGAGCTGCGCCGTGCGGTGGCACACGGTGTTGACGAAGTCGCGGCGCATCCACGTCGGGCCTTCGAGGGCCACCTGGGCGGCCGCCTTGGTGTAGGGGCCGGCCGTGTTGAGGATGGTGAAGACCGCGACTTCGTCGTCCTGCCTGACGTTGTCGGCGTACGTGCTGAAGAACCCGTGCAGGGCCTGGGGCGAGCCGTCGTTCAGCGCGGCCTGCGCCGACGCCGAGACCGCCTTGCCGGGTTTGCCGCTGAGGATCTTCAGGACGGCGACGCGGTTGTCCTCCGCGGCGGCTGCGTGTATCCCGGTGGTCAGGAAGGCGCCCACGGCTCCGGTGTCGGAGGCGGCCAGCGCCGTGGAGGCGGCGTTCGCGACGTTCTCGGTGGACACCTTCGCCACGGCGAGGAGCGTTTCGCGGTCGTCCTGGTTCTGCGCGATCTGCCGGTCGGCGGCGACCCACGCCAGGACGTCCTCGTCGGCTCCGGCGAGGGCGTGCTCGGCGGCGTCCCGGCTCCAGGTTCCGATCGTGGTGGAGATCAGGTTCATCGCGGCTCGGCGGCCGGTGGAGACGGCCTGCGCCGCGTCCCCGGCGGCGTACGCCTTCTCGGCCTTGGCGATGAGGTCCTTGGTCGCGGTGTCGTAGGCGTCGGCCTGGGTGGTGGCCTGGCGGGCCTTCTCCCGGTCCTCCGATTCCGCGCGGGCCATCTCCCGGGCCTCGGTGAGGGACTGCTCAAGGTCCTCGGCCAGCTTCTGCGCCTCGGACTCTCGGGCGGCCTTCTCGACGGCCTCGGCGTCCTGGACCGCCTTCACCGCGGCCTCGGCGGCCGTGACCGACTCGGCGGCCCACTTGGTGGCCGTGGCGGCGAACTCGGCCGCCTTGACGGCGCCGTCCGCCGCGGCCTTCGCCGCCTTCGCCGCGTTCTCGGCGTGCGTGGCGGCGGAGTTGGCCGCGTCGCGGGCGGCGGCAGCCGCCTGCGCGGCCGTGTTGGCCAGCGACTGCGCGGTGTTCGCGGCGTTGGTGGCTG
>NZ_JBHWUU010000180.1:0-2681 GCF_042737375.1 Streptomyces sp. NPDC060000 | reverse complement strand
ACGTCACGGACCTGACCGTGCTCACGCAGCCGAGCCTCGATCTCGCCCAGCTCGATGCGGTAGCCACGGACCTTGACCTGCTTGTCGATCCGGCCGAGGAAGTCGATCGAGCCGTCCGACAGGAAGCGGGCCAGGTCACCGGTGCGGTACAAGCGGGAACCGGCCGGACCGAACGGGTTCGGCACGAACTTCTCCGCGGTGAGTTCCGGTCGGCGCAGATAGCCGCGCGCGAGTCCCGGACCGCCGATGTGCATCTCGCCGGGAACGCCGACGGGGACCGGGTGCCCGTTCCCGTCCAGCAGATGGATGGTCAGGTCCCGGACGCGGCAACCGATCACGCTCCGGCCCGGGTTCGCCAGGTCCCACTCGCCGATGCGGTGGTACGTGGCGTAGACCGTGATCTCGGTCGGCCCGTACATGTTGACCAGCGTGGGACGCCGTACGCCGAACCTGGTCGTCCACGGCTCCAACTCGGACATGTCCAGTCGCTCACCGGCGAAGACGACCGTGCGCAGCGCGAGCCCGTCGACCTGCGTTCCGTCCGCACTGTCACCGGCGAGCGCGGCCAGCGCACGGAACGCCGACGGCGTCTGGCACAGCACCGACACCCGCTCGCGCACCAGCAGATCCAGCATGTCGTGCGGAGAACGGCTCACCTCCGGCGCTACGACCACCAGCCGTCCACCGTGCAGCAGCGCCCCCCACATCTCCCATACGGACACGTCGAAGGCGTACGAGTGGAACAGCGTCCACACGTCGTCGGACGAGAACTGAACCTGTTCGCGGGTCGCGGAGAAGAGTCGTACGACGTTGGCATGGGTGAGGCTGACGCCCTTGGGCAGACCGGTCGATCCCGAGGTGTAGATGACGTAGACCAGGTTGTCCGCACGGACCGCCGCCTGCGGCGCGGTCGCCGGACGGGCGTCGATCGCCTCCGCGTCCCGGTCCAGGACGACACGGCCGCCCGTGAACTCCAGCTCCGGCACTCCCGAATGCGTCACCAGCAGCGAGGCCTGCGCGTCGGCGAGCATGTACGCCAGCCGCTCGGCCGGGTTGACCGGGTCGAGCGGCAGATACGCCGCACCCGACTTCAGCACACCGAGCAGGACCGGCACGAGATCGGGGCCGCGCTCCAGGCAGACCCCCACGATGCTCTCCGGACCCGCCCCGGCCGCGACCAGATGGTGCGCGATGCGGTTCGCCCGCTCGTCCAACTCCCGGTACGACAGGGTCGTCGCCCCGCACGTGAGCGCGGCCGCGTCCGGCGTACGGGCCGCCTGCTCCGCGAACAGCTCATGGACACACCGGTCCACCGGCGTCTCGACGGCGGCGTTCCACTCACCCAGAAGCAGCGCGCGCTCCGCCTGCGACAGGAACACGCCCCGCGCGTCCCCGTCCGCGTCCGCGGCCATCGCCTCCAGCACCGACCGGTACATCCCACCCAGCCGGGCCAGGTTCTCCCGCCCGAACACGGCGGTGGAACTCGTCAGTTTGAAGGCTCCACCGCTCGCGATCGCCGACAGGGCGAACTCGTTTGTGCCCTCGCCCATGGTCGCGTCGATGTCGACGCTGTCGGTGTCGACCTGGTGGAAGTTCTGGTGGTCGAAGAGCACGGTGAGCAGACCGCCGACGCCGCCGGCCGCGCGGTGGATGGCGGGCAACGGGTAGCGGCGGTGCGCCCAGATCTCGGTCTCCTGCCGGTACACCTCCTCCACCAGCTCACGCCATGTCCGTGCCCCCTGCGCGGCAGGGAAGGGGAGAGTGTTGAGGTGCATGCCCAGCACCCGGTCGGAACCGGGCGCCTCCAGGCGGCCGTGGTAGACCACTCCGGTGTGGAAGGCGTCCTCCGCCGTCAGCATGCCCAGCACCTTCAGGTGCGCGGCCAGCAGGACGCTCTTCAATGAGGTGCGCGCCTCGGTGGCGAGCCGCTTCAGCCCCTCCTCCAGATCGGCGAACGGGACACGGGTGCCGTGGCGTTCCGGCGTCTCGCCCACGGTCATGTCGGTCCAGGTCGCCGGCAGGGCCAGCGGGCTGTGAGTCTCCACGATCGTCTGCCAGAAGGCCTGATCATCGGCGTCGGCGAGTGAGGCCTGTTCGGCGGCGACGAAGTCCGCGTACCGGACGGCGGGCGCCTCGTACGCCGGCGCTTCCTGGCCGTCGCGCAGGGCGCGGTAGAGCTCCAGCAGTTCCATCAGCAGCGAGTTGACGGTCCAGCCGTCGGTGACCGCATGGCAGTGGCTGAACGTCACCCGCCAGGCCTCGCCGGACTCCACGTGTACGGCGATGCGCAGCAGCGGACCTGTCGCGAGGTCGAAGCCGGCCGCCCGCTCGTCGGCGACGTACGCGCGCTTCCGCTCCTCCTGAGCGTCCCCGGTCAGGCCACGCAGGTCGTCCACCACGACGGGGATCTTCACGCTGCCGTGCACCAGTTGGACCGGCTGGCTGAAGCCGTCCAGGTGCATCGAGGTCCGCAGCACCTCGTGCCGAGCCACGACCAGGTCGACCGCACGGCGCAGCGCCCCGACCGAGAACGGCTCGTTGTCCGGGATCCGGAACGACGTGATGTTCTGGTAGGCGTGTTCGTCGCCCGAGGCGAGCATCTCCACCAGCATGCCGGTCTGCACCTGCGACAGCGGGTACGCGTCCACCACACCCTCCGGCAGGGCGTCGCGGTCCCGCTC
>NZ_JBHWUU010000179.1:0-2895 GCF_042737375.1 Streptomyces sp. NPDC060000 | reverse complement strand
GGCTCCGGGGGGGCCCCCCGCCCCCGGGGGGGGGGCCCCCCCGCCGATGCCGTGCGTGGGCCGCGGGCCCGTCGTGGCCGGTCGCGCGGTTCCCCGCGCCCCTGAGGCGCGGGGGCTGTGCTCCCCTGTACCCCGGGCGACTTCGCGAAGGGGCGCAGGTACGACCCCCTAGGGGCGCGGGGAACTGCGCGGCCGGCCCCCGCGCACCCGCACCCGACAACGCACCCGACAACGCACCCGAAATCCGCTGAACCCGCGGAGCGGTCCGTTGAACCGGAGCGACACGCCGGGCCGTCGTTCTTGAGGGGGAGCCGACGGCCCGGCGAACCTCTTGCGAGGCATTCCAGTCAAGCGACCGGGAACGCTGCGCGACAGCGCGCGCACCCTGCGAACGCGCGTACTTCGTTCACACCCCGTGTGAAGACGGACCCACTAGTCTGACCCGGACCGAGGTACCGGGGGGCACCCAATGCAGCCCAACACTCTGCTCGACGCGATCCTGGACGAGGCGGGCGTGTCGCACGCGGGCCTCGCCGCCCACGTCAACCAGGCCGGACGGGCCCGAGGACTCGCCCTGCGGTACGAGCACACGGCGGTGGCCCGGTGGCTCAAGGGCCAGCGCCCCCGCGGCCAGGTGCCCGATCTGATCTGCGAGGTGCTCGCGGCACGTCTGCACCGGCCGGTCACCCTCGACGACATCGGTCTCGGCGTGCGGGGCGGGCCGGCCGGCCCGCCCGGCACCTCGCTCTCCGGCTTCGTCGAGCGGGCCACCGCCCTGTGGCGCTCCGACGAGCAGCAGCGCCCGCACATCCTGGGGGCGCCCGCCGTCACCGGCACACCGGCTGTGATGCCGGTGTGGGAGTGGGAGAACCCGCCGGAGGACGTCGACGTCTCGCGGGGCGGCCGGCATCGCGTCACCTCCGCCGACATAGAGATGCTGCGGGCCGCCCGTGCCCACTACGAGCAGATGTACCGCAAGGCCGGCGGCATCGCGACCCGCAGCCGTATCGTCGGCTTCCTCAACGCGGAGACGGCGCCCCTGCTGCGGGGCAGCTACACCGACGAGACGGGCCGTCAACTGCACCGCGCCACCGGCGGGTTGGTGGCGGTCACCGGGATCTGCGCGTACGACTCGGACGCGCACGGACTGGCCCAGCGCTACTTCCACCAGGCGCTCAGACTGGCAAAGGCCAGTGGTGACCGGGGACTTGGGGCGTACGTCATCGCCCTCCTCGTCAACCAGTCGTTGTTCATGCGGGAGTACCGGCAGGCCGTCGCCTTCGCGGAGGCCGCGCTGCGGGCGGCGGGCCGGCACATCACGCCCGCCCTCGCCTCCGATCTGTACGCGATGCAGGCCAAGGCGTACGCCCACCTCGGCGACGGCACGAGCGCCCTGTCGTGCATCCGGCGTGCCGAGACGGCCGCCGATCGCATCCGGCGCGGACAAGAGCCCGACGAGACCGGCTATGTCCAGCCGGGTCTGGTCAACGTCCAGGTGGCGGAGGCGCTGCTCAGCCTCGGCGACCTCACCGCCGCCGCCGAGCACGCCGCGGCCGCAGTCGACACCCCTGCGCACGACCGGGGGCGCGTGCACCGGCTCGCCATGCTGAGCACGATCGAACTGCGCCAGGGCAACATCGACAAGGCGGTGGTCACCGCGGTGCAGATGGCAGAACAGGCCCGGGGCATGGAGTCCCAGCGGTTGCGCGACAGACTCCGGGCGGTGCGTGAGCACCTGGTGCGCAGCGGCTGCGCGGGCACGGCCGAGGCCGCCGAACTCATCGACGGAGCACTGCGCGTACCGCTGTAGGCGCGGCACGGCGGGGTATCCGACCGCGGAGACCCGCACGGACAGCCGCACAGGCACGCACAGCCGCACAGGCACAGACATCGGCCGTTGCCGCCGACGCTGCATAGTTCCTGCTGCGATATTGCCACTCACTCGACGGAAGGTGGCAGAACCGTGCAGTGGACGAAACAGAACGAACAAACTGTGTATGAAAACCGCTGGTTCAGCGTCAACCTGGCAGATGTGGAGCTGCCGGACGGCCGGCACCTGGACCACTTCCTCATACGGCTGAGGCCGGTCGCCGTGGCGACGGTCGTGAACAAGGCCAACGAGGTACTCCTGCTGTGGCGGCACCGCTTCATCACCGACAGTTGGGGGTGGGAGCTCGCGGCGGGCGTCGTCGAGGACGGCGAGGACATCACCCGCGCGGCCGCCAGGGAACTCGAGGAGGAGACCGGCTGGCGGCCGGGGCCGCTGCACCACCTGATGAGCGTGGAGCCGTCCAACGGGCTCACCGACGCCGTCCATCACATCTACTGGTCGGACGACGGCGAGTACGTGGGACACCCGGTGGACGACTTCGAATCGGACCGCCGGGAGTGGGTCCCCCTCGAGCTCGTTCCCGGCATGGTCGCCCGGGGGGAGGTCCCGGCCGCCAACATGGCGGCCGCGTTGATGCTGCTGCACCACCTCAGGCTCGGCTGAGGACGGCCGGACGGCCGGGGACCGGTGGGCCGGCGCCTGCCGGACCGTCGCGACCAGTGCCCCCAGGGCGGTGAGAGCCGCCAGTGAGGGCAGCGGCCGGCGGGTGTGTTCCAGCGAGATCATGCGGGTGTTCAGCCCGTCGAGTTCCTTGGCGGTCTCCTCGGTGCGATGGCGTCAGCAGGGCCGGCCCGCCCTCGACACGGGCGTACGGGCGTCGAGCCGACGCCGTGACTCCGCGAGTTCTCCATGGACGACGGGATGCTCGGGATCGGTACTGCGCGCGGCGTATGCGGGCCTGGGCGCACACGGCGTGTGTACGGCGCGGGCCCGGGGCGCACAGGAGGGCCCGGGCCCCCAGGGGCACCGGGGGGGTTAAAGAAGCGGAGAAGCCCCCGCCCGGC
>NZ_JBHWUU010000178.1:0-3155 GCF_042737375.1 Streptomyces sp. NPDC060000 | reverse complement strand
TCCACCCTCCAGCGCACCCTGCTGCCGCCGGCACTGCCGGTGGTACCGGGCCTGGAACTGGCCTGCCACTACGCCACCGCCTCCCCAAGGGACGTAGGCGGCGACTTCTACGACGTCTTCCCCCTCGACGGCAAGAGGTGGGCATTCTTCCTCGGAGACGTGTGCGGCAAGGGCCCCGAAGCCGCCGCCGTCACCTCCCTGACCCGCTACACCCTGCGCGCCGCCGCCCTGATCGACCCGGACCCCGACAAAGTCCTCACCTCGCTGAACACGGCGCTGCTCCTCGACCCGGCCGTCGGCACCCGGTTCTGCACCGCCGTCTTCGGCGTCCTGGAACCCCACGAGGAGGACGGGTTCACCATCACGGTGGCCACCGGCGGCCACCCCCCGGCCTACCACCTGCGCGGGCAGGGAGCGGTGGAAGCGGTGCGCCCCCAGGGCGGCATGCTCATCGGCGCCCTCGCCGAGGCGCGCTTCGCCTCCCACACCTTCCACCTCGCGCCCGGCGAAGGACTGCTCCTCTACACCGACGGGCTGACCGAGGCCCGCACCCTGGGCGGAGAAATGATCGGAGAAGAGGGCCTGACCCGCTTCCTTTCCGCGCGCACCGGACCCATCAGCGCGGCGGCGGTCATAGGGGACACCGTCGACCTCATCGACGCCACGCCCCACGGGGCCGGTGACGACGTCGCCCTGCTAGCCCTGTCCGTCCCCCTCGCCGACGCCGCAGACGGCCTCACCGCGACCGCAACCGCCCACACCATCGCCCCCGCCGGCGAGACGCCGGAGAGCCGACTGTGACCGACTTCCGCCTCACCGCACAGCACACCGACGGCGACCTCGCCCTGGCCCACGTCGCCGGGAACCTCGACATCACCACCGCCCCCCACCTGCGCGCCCAGGCACTGGCCCTGATCGAACAAGGCCACCGCCACCTGATCCTGGACCTCACAGCCGTCACCTTCTGCGACTCCTCCGGCCTCAACGCCCTGGTCGGCATCTTCCGCTGCGCCAAGACCGCCGACGGCACCCTGGTCCTCGCCGCCGTCCCCGACCGCCTTCAGCGGATGCTGGACCTCACCGGCCTGAGCACCCTGCTGCCCGCCCACCCCACCGCCGCCCACGCCCTCGTCGCGCACACCCGCAGCCCGGACACGGCCACCGCGTAACCCCCTGCGATGGCCGCCGGGCAAACGCGAACACCGGCACAACGGCGCCACCGGCGCGCAGCAGGCAGGGGTGCCAACTGGCAGCCGGCCTGTCACGGAAGCTGTCCAAGGCTGCGGCCCGGGGCCGGTTCCTGTTGGAGGTGCCGGGGTTCCCTTGCCGGCGCAGGTATCGGCCCCGGACCTGACCGGACGCGTACCCGCGCGGAGACCGGAGAGACAGCCGGCCGTGTGTACAGAACGTGAGAGATAGCCGGACATGCGGGTGGGGGGTGCACTGATCACCAGTGCACCCCCCACCCGCATGTGGCGTTCTGTGAACGCGTCCTACCAGCGGTACCAGCGGCCTCGCTTGCCGCCTGCTCCGGTGGAGCGGGCCAGGAATCCGACCAGCCAGATCACCAGGACGATCACGGCGATCCACCACAGGGCCTTGAGGGCGAACCCGGCACCGAAGAGGATCAGGGCGAGCAGCAGAACGAGTATCAGGGGAACCATAGTTATCTACCTCCGTCCCGCCGTGTGCCCGGCCTTGACCTCCGTACACGCCCCAAATTTATCTGTTTCTTATCCGCCTCTCGGGGCATCCGACGGGACTGTCAGGTCAAGCTGTCGCGGTACATCGCCGGGCGCATCTACTGATCGACGCCGCCTTGGACGGGAAGTTGGACCAGGCGCCGCGCCGGCGGCCGTGACGTCCGGATACCTCAGACCGATGTCAGATCCGGCCGTGGACCGAACCCCCGCTGACAGCGCGGATGGGAGATCGGCCACTCCGCGGCGTCGTCGACGGTTCGCACCGTGCGGTTGGCCTTGTCGGTGTCCTGATGGGTGGTCCAGCCGCAGTCGAGGCCATCGAAGACCTCGACCATGGTGACGCCAGCCTGGCGGGTCCGGTTGAGGGTGCCGGCGTTGTAGGCGACGGCCGACTTGGCGAGGGCGGCGGCCTCGGCCCAGGCACGGACCGGGACGCGAGCGCCGTTGTGATAGACGACGTGGGTCAACTTGTGCTCGGAGGCGAGCCTGGCCGCCAGGTTCCTCGCGGCCTGCTTCGCCGTCATGTTGCCCGCCGCGAGCAGCGGAACCTCTCGGCGAGCCGCCTCTCGCACAGCGCGGTAGAACTGTTTCGCCATCCGCTCGGCCTCCTGCGAGCGGCGCAGAAAATCGGCGTATGAGTCGGCCGCGAGCGACTGCAGGGCGTCGCGGTGGAACGTGGTCCAAGTGAAAGTCGCCCCCAGTGCCTCGGCGGCGGATTGGGCGCCAGCGGCGTACAGGTGGGGTAGCTGCCTCTGGACGAACTGCCGGGCCTCCTGGTCTACGCGCTGGCGGAAGGCGCGGATCGCCTGCTTGAACTCCTCCAACGTTGCCACGGTGTGCGGCGTCCTCGGGTTGCCGGCGAACTGGGCGAGGATGGCGCGCTGTTTGGCGGCGAGCCGTTGCCAGGCTTCCTCGAGTACCGCCGCGACGCGGCGGGCGATCTCGTCCGGGTCTCCGGGCACCAGCGGTGGCCATTCATACGGCATGCCGGCCTACCGGCCACGGCGAGCGCGTAGCAGCGGCGCGGTCACGAGGTCGGTGCTTTCCTCTCCATCGGCCAGTTCGTCCGGCGCAACCAGGTCCACGAGCGCGGTGATCTGGCGTTCGAGCCCTGCGAGGTTGTTGCTCTGGTCGATGGTGACTACGCCGTCCACGGTCATGCGGAGCGGGTCGGCGAGCAGCTTCGCCCTCCGTTCGGCCAAGACCTCGTTTGCGACAGCGCGAGCGGAGGTCAGCCGCGCATAGCGTGCGTCCAGGTCGGCGGTGTCCGTGGTGGGGCCGAGCTGAGCCAGCAGCCAGGCTCGTACAGCGATGTCCATCAGATGCTCCTGTCGTACGAGGTGAGGCGCGGCCCCCGGTCGGTGGCCAGCCGCACAGGTCATGTTCCGCAGGCGAAGCACCAGCACCCGCCGCCCTAGCGGCGGTGTGGTATAAACAAAAACCAGCCCCCCA
>NZ_JBHWUU010000177.1:0-3198 GCF_042737375.1 Streptomyces sp. NPDC060000 | reverse complement strand
ATGCCCCATCGGTCCCGCGGCCCCCCCCCCCCGGGCCCCCCCGCCCCGGTCAACCGCCCCCCCGGCCACCACTACGGGGCGGGTTCCCCCACCCCGGCACCCCGCCCCTCTCGTCGTACGGGTACGGGGTACGTGGGTCAGAACAGCCGCAGCTTGTCGTCCTCGATGCCCCGCATCGCGTTGTAGTCCAGGACCTGGCAGCCGATGCCGCGGTCCGTGGCGAGGACGCGGGCCTGGGGCTTGATCTCCTGTGCCGCGAAGACGCCGCGGACCGGGGCGAGATGCGGGTCGCGGTTCAACAGCTCGAGATAGCGCGTGAGTTGCTCGACGCCGTCGATCTCGCCACGCCGCTTGATCTCCACCGCGACGGTCTGCCCCGCCGCGTCCCGGCACAGGATGTCGACCGGGCCGATGGCCGTCATGTACTCGCGGCGGATGAGGGTGTAGCCCTCGCCGAGGGTCTCGATGCGGTCGGCGAGCAGTTCCTGGAGGTGTGCTTCCACGCCGTCCTTGATCAGGCCGGGATCGACGCCGAGTTCGTGCGACGAGTCGTGGAGGATCTCCTCCATCGTGATGATGAGCTTCTCTCCGCCCTTGTTGACGACGGTCCAGACACCTTCCTCCTCGCCCGTGCCCTCCTTCAGCGTGCAGGGCGGCGACATCCAGTTGAGGGGCTTGTAGGCCCGGTCGTCCGCGTGGATCGAGACGCTGCCGTCCGCCTTCACCAGAATCAGGCGAGGGGCGGACGGTAGGTGGGCGGTGAGCCGGCCGGCGTAGTCCACGGAGCACCGGGCGATGACGAGACGCATGGTCCGCAACGCTATCCGACGCCCCACCGCGCACGCGATTCCCCCGTCCGCTCACGCACCGCCGCCCGTAACCGGGGCCCCAGCGGGCCCGCCCCTTTCGACCTGGAAAAAGATCGTTCGACAGTGGATCGACAGTGGCCGATTGTGTGCCCAATAGGGGTTCCCTATGTGCCCATTCTCCTGGTGCGGTCACGGTCCGTTGCCTACCGTAGGGAACGGGAGGTCGCGATGCGTGTACTCAGCGTGTGCGGTGTTTCGGCATGCGAACTCCCTTTCCCTGTCCGGCAACCCCTGTTGTTCCGGGGGTGCGAGAGGAGTACCCATGTCGCTCGACGTCTCACCGGCCCTACTCGAACAGGCCGAGCGAGGCGAGGTCGACGAAGCAGAATTCGTCGACTGCGTCCGGACCTCCCTGCCCTACGCATGGGAGATGGTCAGCTCCCTGGTGGCCCAGCTGAAGGTGGACGGCGGAGACTTCGCCGACAACCAGACGCCCCCGCCGGACGAGCAGGCACGCGGGCAGCTGCTGCGCGCGCTCGCGAGTGACGCCATACGCGGCGCGCTCCAGCGGCACTTCGGTGTGCGGCTGGCCTTCCAGAACTGCCACCGGGTGGCGGTGTTCCCGTTGGTGCCGGCTGTCGACGAGAAGCTCGCCCGTTTCACCTCGGTCCGTAGCCAGGTGCTGAACCAGTCCCCGGAATTCCGGGACTGCTGACACGTGAGCCTGTTGCTTGCCGCTCCTGACGCGGGAGGGTTCCATCAGTACGGGAGCGGCAAGCCTCGCGGCCGGCTGGGCTGTTCACCGGAGGTGGGGGAGCACCTCCGAGCCCAGCCGCCGTACGTTCTCCTCCGTGGCCGCCAGGTCGCCGGAGCCTTCGACGAGCAGGGCGAAGCGGGAGATGCCGGTCCGCTCGCTGGTCGCCGCGAGGCGGTCGGCGCACAGCCGCGGGGTGCCCACCGGATGCAGCCCGCAGAGCAGTTCGGTGTACGCCACAGGGTCCCGCATGGAGCGGGGCCGGCCGTCCACCGTGACATGCGCGTCGAGCCCCTGCCTCAGCCAGCCCGGCATCGCCTTCACCAGGGTCTCCACCGCGTCCGTGCGCCGGTCCGCGAGCTGGCAGACGCCCGCCGAGACATGCGCCGCGCCCCGGATCTCGTCCCCGGACCGCCCGGCCGCGCGCGCCCGCTGCCGCCACAGGGCGACCATCTCGGCCTTCTCCTCGTCCCCCACGTGCATGCCGAGGAGCATCGGCAGCCCACGCTCGGCGGCCAGCCGTACGCTCGCCGGTGAGGTGCAGGCGACGACGACCTCCGGCCCCGACGCCTCCGTCAGCGCCTCCGACGGCCTGGGTACGACGGGGACTTCGCGGAAGCGGAACCGCTCGCCGTCGGCTCCCACCGAGGGTTCGCGCAGCCAGCGAACCAGCAGATCGAGTGATTCCGGGAACCCCCGCTCGTACGCCTCCAGGCCCGAGCCGAACACCTCGAGGTCGACCCACGGCCCGCCGCGCCCCACGCCCAGCGAGAAGCGGCCGCCGCTCGTCAGGTGCAGCAGCGCGGCCTGTTCGCCGAGGGCGACGGGGTGGACGGTGGGCAGTACGCTGACCGCCGTGCCGACCCGGATGCGGCGGGTGCGGCCCAGCAGCAGAGCGGCGAGCGTGACCGCCGACGGGCACGTGCCGTACGGCACGAAGTGGTGCTCGGCCAGCCAGACCGAGTCGAGACCCGCCTCCTCGGCCACCTCGGCCGAGCGGACCGCGCGGTGCAGCGCCTCTCCCTGACCCTGGCCGGGGAACTGGGCTCCCAACACGAAACTTCCAACGCGCATGGACTTTCCCGCTTCCTTGGCTCCGACACGGAGCTCCCCCACCCGGCATAACCGTCTGACACGTGCCGAGGACACGGCCTGGCGGAGAGATTTGCGGATTGTCTGGAGAATGGGACGTCCGGGAGGGCGACTTGTGGGGATCGCTGCCCTATGAATACCCGCGCGCACGCCGCGTAGGCTGGAGCACGAATCCTGCTTCCTGTATAGCCCCGTGAGGTGTCCCGTGTCCCCGCGTCGCAACCGACCCAAGGGTGAGGGCCTGTCCGGCCGGAGCGCCGAGGACGACCGTGAGAGGCGTTACGGCGGGTGGCACTCGGGGGAGAGCTGGCAGGGCGAGCAGTGGAGCGTGCGGCACGTGGCCGGCGCGAGCGCGCAGGGCAAGGCGTACCGGTGCCCGGGGTGCGACCAGCTGATCCCGGACGGTGTGCCGCATGTCGTCGCCTGGCCCGAACACGCGGGCGTCGACGACCGCCGGCACTGGCACAAGGCGTGCTGGAACGCACGGGACCGCCGCACCCCCGGGGTGCGGCGGGGCCCGAACCCGCCGAAGTTCTAGCGGGG
>NZ_JBHWUU010000176.1:0-3465 GCF_042737375.1 Streptomyces sp. NPDC060000 | reverse complement strand
GGACCGCACCGTGCATGCCGAAGGGCCCGCCCCCGGAAATCTCCGGGGGCGGGCCCTTCGGCATATCGGGTGGTGAGGACTACGCCTCGAACACCTCACGCACCAGCTGCTCCTGCTCCGCCTGGTGGCGCTTGGCGGAGCCGACCGCCGGGGACGAGCCGTGCGGCCGCGAGATGCGGCGCAGGCGCTCACCGTGCGGGATGTCGGCACCCACCGCCAGGTCCAGGTGGTCGATCAGGTTCAGGGCGATGAACGGCCAGGCACCCTGGTTGGCCGGCTCCTCCTGGACCCACAGGTACTTCTCGGCGTTCGGGTACTTGTTGACCTCGGCCTGGACCTCGGCACCCGGCAGCGGGTACAGCCGCTCGAGGCGGATGATCGCCGTGTCGGTGACCCCGCGCTTCTGCCGCTCGGCCTCGAGGTCGTAGTAGACCTTGCCGGTGCAGAAGACGACCTTCTTGACCGCGTTCGCCTCGACCGAGGTGTCGCCGATGACCGGGCGGAACTGACCGGTCGTGAACTCCTCCGCCTTGGACGCTGCGGCCTTGAGGCGCAGCATCGACTTCGGTGTGAAGACGACCAGCGGCTTGTGGTGCGGGTTGTGCACCTGCCACCGCAGGAGGTGGAAGTAGTTCGACGGGAGCGTGGGCATGGCCACCGTCATGTTGTTCTGGGCGCAGAGCTGGAGGAAGCGCTCGACGCGGGCCGAGGAGTGGTCCGGGCCCTGTCCCTCGTAGCCGTGGGGGAGCAGGAGCGTCACACCGCTCGTCTGGCCCCACTTCTGCTCGGCCGCCGAGATGTACTCGTCGACCACCGTCTGCGCGCCGTTGACGAAGTCGCCGAACTGCGCCTCCCACATCACGAGCGCGTCGGGACGGGCCAGCGAGTAGCCGTACTCGAAGCCCATGACCGCGTACTCGGACAGCAGCGAGTTGTAGACGTTGTAGCGCGCCTGCTCGTCGGCCAGGTACTGGAGCGGGGTGTGCTCCTCGCCCGTCTCACGGTCGATGAGGACCGCGTGGCGCTGGCCGAAGGTGCCGCGCTGGGAGTCCTGGCCGGACAGCCGGACCGGGGTGCCCTCGAGGAGGAGGGAGCCCACGGCCAGCGTTTCGCCCATGCCCCAGTCGATCGTCCCGTCCTCGACCATCGACGCCCGGCGCTGGAGCTGCGGCAGCAGACGCGGGTGGACGTGGAAGTAGTCGGGGATGTTGACCTGCGACTCGGCGATCCGCTTGACGGTCTCCGTGGAGATCGCCGTGTTCACGGCGACCGGGAACTCCGCCTGCGGGTCCGCCTCCGGTCCCGTGTTCGGCTGGGCCGTGACGGCCTCACGGACCTCCGTGAAGACCTTCTCCAGCTGGCCCTGGTAGTCCTGGAGCGCCTGCTCGGCCTCTTCCAGCGTGATGTCGCCGCGACCGATCAGGGACTCGGTGTACAGCTTGCGCACCGAGCGCTTCTTGTCGATCAGGTCGTACATCAGCGGCTGGGTGAAGGCCGGGTTGTCCGACTCGTTGTGACCGCGGCGGCGGTAGCAGATGAGGTCGATCACCACGTCCTTGTTGAACGCCTGGCGGAACTCGAAGGCCAGCCGGGCCACCCGGACCACGGCCTCCGGGTCGTCGCCGTTCACGTGGAAGATCGGGGCCTCGATCATCCTCGCCACGTCCGTCGCGTACATCGACGAGCGGGAGGACTCCGGGGCGGCGGTGAAGCCGACCTGGTTGTTGATGACGATGTGGACCGTGCCGCCGGTGCGGTAGCCGCGCAGCTGCGACATGTTCAGGGTCTCGGCCACCACGCCCTGGCCCGCGAAGGCCGCGTCGCCGTGCAGGGCGACCGGCAGGACCGTGAAGTCCGTGCCGCCCTTGTTGATGATGTCCTGCTTGGCGCGGCTGATGCCCTCGATGATCGGGTCGACCGTCTCCAGGTGGGACGGGTTCGCGGCCAGCGAGACCTTGATCTGCTCGCCGTCCAGGCCCGTGAAGGTCCCCTCGGCGCCCAGGTGGTACTTCACGTCGCCGGAGCCGTGCATCGACTTCGGGTCGAGGTTGCCCTCGAACTCGCGGAAGATCTGCGCGTACGACTTGCCGACGATGTTCGCGAGGACGTTGAGACGGCCGCGGTGGGCCATGCCGATGACGACCTCGTCCAGGCGGGACTCCGCGGCGCTGTCGATGACCGCGTCGAGCAGCGGGATGACGGACTCGCCGCCCTCCAGGGAGAAGCGCTTCTGGCCGACGTACTTCGTCTGCAGGAAGGTCTCGAAGGCCTCCGCCGCGTTCAGCCGGCGCAGGATGCGCAGCTGCTCCTCGCGCTCCGGCTTGGAGTGCGCGCGCTCGATGCGGTCCTGGATCCAGCGGCGCTGCTTCGGGTCCTGGATGTGCATGAACTCGACGCCGGTGGTGCGGCAGTACGAGTCGCGCAGCACGCCGAGGATGTCGCGCAGCTTCATCAGGGACTTGCCCGCGAAGCCGCCGACCGCGAACTCGCGCTCCAGGTCCCACAGGGTGAGGCCGTGCTCGGTGATGTCCAGGTCGGGGTGCTTGCGCTGGCGGTACTCCAGCGGGTCGGTGTCGGCCATGACGTGGCCGCGGACCCGGTAGGAGTGGATCAGCTCGAAGACCCGCGCGGCCTTGGTGACGTCGTCGTCGTGGCTGGCGTCGATGTCCTTGAGCCAGCGGACCGGCTCGTAGGGGATGCGCAGCGCCTCGAAGATCTCGTCGTAGAAGCCGTTCTCCCCGAGGAGGGAGTTGGCGACGACACGGAGGAACTCGCCGGAGGCGGCGCCCTGGATGACCCGGTGGTCGTAGGTCGACGTGAGCGTCATGACCTTCGAGATGCCGAGCTTGTTCAGGGTGTCCTGGCTGGTGCCCTGGAACTCCGCCGGGTAGTCCATCGAGCCGACGCCCATGATGACCGACTGGCCGGGCATCAGACGCGGCACGGAGTGGACGGTGCCGAGGCCGCCGGGGTTGGTCAGGGAGACCGTGACACCGGTGAAGTCGTCCATCGTCAGCTTGCCGTCGCGGGCGCGGCGGACGATGTCCTCGTAGGCCTGCCAGAACTCGAAGAAGTTCAGCGTCTCGGCCTTCTTGATGCCGGCGACGACGAGCTGGCGGTCGCCGTTGGGCTTCACCAGGTCGATGGCCAGGCCGAAGTTGACGTGCGGCGGC
Organism: Streptomyces sp. NPDC060000; assembly: GCF_042737375.1. Taxonomy (NCBI): domain Bacteria; kingdom Bacillati; phylum Actinomycetota; class Actinomycetes; order Kitasatosporales; family Streptomycetaceae; genus Streptomyces; species Streptomyces sp. NPDC060000. The sequence goes on along the minus strand of NZ_JBHWUU010000176.1, from coordinate 292 downwards.
TTGACGAGGGTGGGCTTCCCGTCCTTCTCCGCGTAGTGCCAGTTCATCGACGGCATGGCCTTGATGGCCTGCACCATCGCGAAGCCGATCAGGTGCGTGAAGGAGATCTTCCCGCCCCGGGCGCGCTTGAGGTGGTTGTTGATGACGATGCGGTTGTCGAACAGCAGCTTCACCGGGACCGCGCGCACGGACGTGGCCGTGGGCAGCTCCAGCGAGGCGTTCATGTTCTTGGCGACCGCGGCGGACGGGCCGCGCAGCGTCACGAACTCCGGACCCTGCGCGGGCGCGGCCG
>NZ_JBHWUU010000175.1:0-3559 GCF_042737375.1 Streptomyces sp. NPDC060000 | reverse complement strand
TTCAGTGGTCTGGGGGTGGGGCCGTTCGGGCCGGTGTTGCTGCATGAGTTGATCGAGCGTCGGGTGGATGCGGATCCGGGTGCGGTGGCGGTGTCGGGTGATGGTGTGGGGCCCGGTGGGGTGTGGTCGTTGAGTTATGGGGAGTTGGAGGAGCGGGCGAACCGTTTCGCGTGGTGGTTGCGGGAGCGGGGGGTGGGTGCGGAGTCGTTGGTGGGGGTGTGTCTGGAGCGGGGGCCGGATCTGGTTCCGGTGTTGTTGGGGGTGTTGAAGGCGGGTGCGGCGTATCTGCCGTTGGATCCGTCGTATCCGGCGGAGCGGGTGCGGTATCTGGTGGCGGACGGTCGTCCTGGGGTGGTGGTGTCGTCGGCGGGTGCGGACGTGGTGCTGGCGGGTGCGGAGGCGGATGCCGAGGTGGTGCGGGTGGAGGACCTCGCCGGTGAGCTGGCGGCCTGCCCGGCCGGCCGCCCCGCCGTCCCCCTCCACCCCGAGAGCCCCCTGTGCATCCTGTACACCTCCGGCTCCACCGGCCGGCCGAAGGGTGCGGTGCTGCACCACCACGCCGTCACCAACCGGCTCCAGGGCATGGTCGAGCAGTACGGCTTCCACGCCGGTGACAGAGTGGTGCACAAATCGCCGCTCGGCTTCGACCCGCACCTCTGGGAGTGCTTCGTCCCCCTGCTGACCGGCGCCCGCATCGTCATGGCGGCCCCCGGTGGCCACCGTGACCCCGGCTATCTGCTCGACCTGTGCGAACGGGCCCGGATCAGCTGCTGCGACGTCGTCCCCTCCATGCTGCGCGCGCTCCTCGACCACGGCGGTCTCGGCTCCCGCGCGGCCGGGTTGCGTCTCATGCTCTGCGGGGGTGAGGAACTGGCCCCCGACCTGGCCGCGGAGTTCCTGCGCCAGGCGCCGGACACCCGGTTGCACAACATGTACGGCCCCAGCGAGACGACGATCGACGCGACCACCCACCAGGTGACCGCGCCCGTCCCGGCCGGCCGGGTGTCCATCGGCCGTCCCGTTCCCGGCTCACGGGTGTACGTCCTGGACGGGGCGTTGCGGGTGCAGCCGGTCGGTGTGGCCGGTGAACTGTGCATCGGTGGGGTGCCGTTGGCGCGGGGGTATCACGGCCGGCCGGGGCTGACGGCGGAGCGGTTCGTGCCGGACCCGTTCACGGCCGGTGGCCGGTTGTACCGCACCGGCGATCTGGTGCGGTGGCGGGCGGACGGCACGGTGGAGTATCTGGGGCGGCTGGACCATCAGATCAAGATCCGTGGGCAGCGGATCGAGCCGGCCGAGATCGAGGCCGCGCTGACCGGTCATCCGGCGGTGGACCAGGCCCTGGTCACCACCGCGCCCGGCACGGACGGCACCCCCGAACTCGTCGCCTACCTCACCGAATCCCCCGGCGCGGCCCCCGTGACGGCGGGCGAACTGCGCGGCCACCTCGCCCAGCGGCTGCCTGCGGCCATGCTGCCCGGCTCCCTCGTACGGCTGCGTGCCTTCCCGCTGCTCGCCAACGGCAAGGTCGACCTCACGGCACTGGAGTCGATGCCCGGCGACCGCCTCGTCACGGAACGCGTGTACGAGGCACCGGCCGACGCGCTCGAGGAGGTGCTCGCCGGTATCTGGGCCGACGTGCTGAAGGCCGAACGGGTCGGCGCGCACGACGACTTCTACGACCTCGGCGGGCACTCTCTGCTCGCCACCCAGGTCGTCTCCCGCATCAACGCCATGCTGCGCGTGGAGGTCTCACTGCGCTCCTTCGTAGGGATCTCCACGGTCCGTCAGCTCGCCGGAACCGTCCGTGAGACGGCCGCCGGCTGCGGCCTCGACGCCGATCAGATCGCCGACCTCGTGCTGCGGATCAGCCGCCTCTCGGCGGACCGCGTCGCGGAGCGTCTCCAGGCCTGATCCCCGCCCGGCGCGCCCACCCGTCCGCCCTTGACGCCGTACTCCCGCACGAACCTCGCACACGCTTCCCGACTTCGTATGTGACAACGGAGGTACGCCCCATGGCCCTCGCTCCCTTCTCCGCCGACCAGCAGAAACTCCTCGACCAGCTTCTCGACCAGCAGGGAGTGGCCCGCCGGGCGAGCGTGATCGAGCCGCGACCCGATCCGAGGGCCCCCGCGCCGCTCTCCTTCGCGCAGGAGCGCCTGCACTTCTTCGACCGGATGCAACCGGGCTCCCCGCTCTACTCGATGACCGGCCTGGTCCGGCTGCGCGGCGCGGTCGACGTGGCGGCCCTGGAAAGCGCCCTGGGCGAGGTCGTCGCCCGGCACGAGGTGCTGCGCACCGTCTTCCAGGAGGACGCGGACGGCACGGTCCACCAGATCGTGCTGCCGGAGGTCGTCGTCACACTGCCGGTGACCGAAGCGACGGGCCGGGGCGAGGACGCCGTACGCGAGCGGGTGCGGGAGGAGAACGGGCGCGGCTTCGATCTCTCCCGGGGCCCCCTCCTGCGCGGCTCGCTGCTCCGGCTCGACGAGTCCGAATGGCACCTCGTGCTGTGCGTGCACCACATCGCCGTCGACGGCTGGTCACTCGGGGTGCTCGTCGAGGAACTCGCCGAGAGCTACGCCGCCCGGGTGTCGAACCGTGCGTCCGACCTTCCCGAACTGCCGGTGCAGTACGCCGACTTCGCACTCTGGCAGCGTGACTGGCTGTCCGGCGAACGGCTGGAGCGGCAGCTGTCCTACTGGCGGGACCGCCTCGACGGCGCCACCGCCCTCGATGTGCCTGGTGACCGTTCGCGTTCGGCTGAGCAGTCGTTCGCCGGTGATTCGGTGCGGGTGGGGATTCCGGCGTCGTTGGTGTCGGGGCTGACGCGGTTGGTGGAGGGTGAGTCGGCGACGTTGTTCATGGGGTTGCTGGCGGCGTTCTCGTCGGTGCTGGGGCGGTGGGCGGGGCAGTCGGATGTCGTGGTGGGTACGGCGGTGGCGGGCCGGACGCGTACGGAGCTGGAGCCGTTGGTGGGGTTCTTCGTGAACACGCTGGCGTTGCGGGTGGAGGTGGGTGGGGGTGCCTCGTTCCGTGAGGTGGTGCGCAGGGCGCGGCAGAGCGCGTTGGACGGCTTCGCCCATCAGGACGTGCCCTTCGAGCGCATCGTCCAGGAACTCAGTCCCGAGCGTCACAGCTCAGGACACATCCCCTTCGTCAACCACATGCTGGTGCTGCACAACACGCCGTATCCCGAAGTGCGGCTGCCCGGCGTCACGTTCGAGGTGGTGCCCCTGCACACCGGCACGGCCAAGTTCGACCTGGAACTGGAACTGACGCTGCACGCCGACGGCTCGCTGGTGGGGGCGTTGGAGTTCTCGTCGGAACTGTACGACCGGTCGACGGCCGAGCGCCTCGTGGAGGGCGTCGTCACGCTGCTCGGCGACGCGCTCGCCGACCCGGACGCGCCGGTCGCGCTCCTGGGCGTGGTCGGCGACGCACAGCGGGAACTGCTGCGGACCTTCAGTGGTCTGGGGGTGGGGCCGTTCGGGCCGGTGTTGCTGCATGAGTTGATCGAGCGTCGGGTGGATGCGGATCCGGGTGCGGTGGCGGTGTC
>NZ_JBHWUU010000174.1:0-3769 GCF_042737375.1 Streptomyces sp. NPDC060000 | reverse complement strand
TGTGCGACATCCCGTGAGTTCTTCTGAGCCGCGCTGAGTCCCTGGCCGCGTGGCCAGGGGGTTCTTCCTCCTTCGGGTGCTCTGTGGCCTTCTGACGTAACTTCGGGATTCTTGAAGCGTTCTCACCTCGTCCGACCGATCCGCAGTCGGGCCGAAGGCGAGGAGGCTCGGGTTGGCGGCGCTGGCAGTCGTACGGGACCTGCGTGAGCACTGGGCACCCGTGTCGGCGGAAGAGCTGGAGCGGTTCGAGACCGACGTGCTGTCCGGGTTTGTCCTTGCGCGGGCCTCGGCTGGCCTGGCGGACGGCACGATCCGTGGGGACGTCGGGCACCTGGACCAGATCAGGTCCTGGTTCGGCCGGCCCCTGTGGGACATGGAGCCCGCCGACGCTGACGCGTACTTCGGGAAGGTGCTGCGGAACTCCCCCAGCGGCACTCGGCTGGCCCGGTCGCAGGCGCTGACGACGTATTTCATGTTCCTGGAGCTGCGGCACAAGGTCGAGCTCCACCGGATGACCGGCCGGGTTGTTGAGTGCCCGATCGACGAGATGAACCGGCCGCGTGGGGCCAAGGACGCCCAGCTGCGGATCCCGCCGAGCGAGCCGGAGGTTGGGACACTGTTCACGGGCTGGGGCAGCGAGCTGGCGACGTGCCGCAAGTTCGCCCCTACGGCCAGGAACTACACCGCCTCGAAGCTGATGTCCCAGGTCGGCCTGCGGGTGAGCGAGGCATGCAAGCTCGACCTGGCCGACATCAAGTGGGACCTGGGCCGCTTCGGCAAGCTCCACGTTCGCCACGGCAAGGGCGCCCGTGGATCGGGGCCACGTGAGCGGATGGTGCCGCTGATCAACGGTGCTGATCGGACGCTTCGGTGGTTCATCGAGGACGTCTGGGGCCAGTTCGACGACGATCACGCACGCCCTGGTGCCCCGCTGTTTCCCTCCGAGCGCAAGAGCATCGATGGCTCCTCCCGCCGGGTGGGCGACGACGCCCTGCGAAGCGGGCTCAAGGATGCGACCAAAGCGCACCTGCCGGGGTGGGGCGAGACGCTGACTCCGCACGTCCTTCGGCACTTCTGCGCGTCCCAACTCTACGGGAACGGGCTTGACTTGCTCGCAATCCAGGAGGTTTTGGGGCACTCCTGGATCGCTACGACCATGCGATACATCCACGTCCAGCAGACCCGGGTTGAAGATGCCTGGGTCGCCGGGACGGAACGGGCCGCGAAGCGGCTGGAAGGACTGGTCCGATGAGGTGGAACCTACGGCTGACCGCCGCGAACAAGGGCGTCTGGAAAGCCTCCGAGCTCCAGCGGAGCCTGGCAGAGCACGGCCTGGTGATCTCGGCCGGGAAGATGTCCGGACTGTGGTCCGGCCAGCCCGTCTCACTCAAGCTGGAGGACCTGGACGTCATTTGCGTCGCCCTCGGCTGCGAGATCAGCGATCTGCTGATCCCCGAGCCGGAGAAAGTCCGGCGCCCCGGCGAGGAGGCCGGCCTGCAGGCCGCCGTTGCGGCTGGCCCGGCCCCGGTGGTGGTTCCGCGTCGCCGTGACGGCCGGTCTCTGCCGCCGATGTGATGGCCTACGTTCTGCCGGCGGGCAAGTGCAAACCGCCAGCCAGTTGCCCGACCTGCTTCGGCTGGGGCGTGCTGCCCGGCCGCGCCTGCGGCGCATGCGAGAGTTTCCGCCGCAACGAGGAGCCTGCCGAGTGCAGCGGCTGTCGGCGAACAGTGCGGTTGAAGAAGGGGTACTGCCGTCTGTGCTGGCATCAGGCGAGTCAGGACGCCAGGGGGCAAGTCACCGTCTTGGAGCCCTACTTGGAGAAGGTGCAGCATCATCAACTGTTTTTCACCAACCTCCACCGTCCGCGTCAGCCCGGCCCTCCCAGAGGTAAGCAGGGACGACGTCGGGGTCGCCCGCGCCACCCCGACCCGGCCCCCGCCCACCGGCCGGTCTCCGGCTGGCTCCAGCCGCCGCTGTTCGAGGCCCGCCGAGATTTCACCCGGTTCAATCGCCAGGAACATGCCCGGCTCGACAACCCGTGGCTGGCCTGGGCCCGGCATACCGCACATCGTCTCGGCGAAGCGCATGGCTGGCCTCGCGGTGTCCGCCTCGACGTCGGCCGAGCCCTGGTCATCGTGCTGTCCAGCCATGTCAGCGGCGAAGTCGTGCGGCACTCCGAGATCTTCCCGGCCCTGCGATCGCGCGGGCTCAGCGTCCAACGCACAGTGGAAGTACTCGCCGACATCGGCGTCTTCCAAGACGACCGGACGCCGTCGTTCGAACAGTGGCTGGAGCGCAAGCTCGAAGGCATTGCCCCCGGAATCCGCCGCGACGTGGAGCACTGGGCCCGCCTCCTGCACGACGGTGGCCCCAGGTCCCAGCCCCGCGACGAGGCCACGGTCTGGGGCTACCTCAACCGGATCCGTCCCGTCCTGCTGGAGTGGTCTGTCCTCTACGGCCATCTGCGCGAGGTGACGCGCGACGACGTCCTCACCCAGCTGGATGCACTCCACGGCAGCCAGCGACGGCACACGCTCATCGTGCTGCGGTCGCTGTTCGGCCGAGCGAAGAAGAGCGGCACCATCTTCAAGAATCCGACCAGCCGCATCCGCGTTGGCCAACACGAGTACGGCATCCTCCAACCCCTGGAGCCCGAGCACGTCAACAACTCCGTTGCCGCGGTCGCCAAGCCGGCGGACCGGCTGGTCCTCGCGCTCGCCGCAGTGCACGCCGCGCGATCCGGTGCGATCCGGCGCCTCCAACTCGACGACCTCGACATCGGCCATCGCAAGCTCATGATCGACGGCCGGGTCCGGCCTCTGGACGCGCTGACACTGCACGTCGCCCGCGAATGGCTGGACCACCGACGCTGCCGCTGGCCCGACACCGCTAACCCGCACTTGCTGATCAACAAGTTCACCGCCTTGGGCACCGGCCCGGTCAGCGCGGTCTCCCTGACCACACCGCTTCGCGGCCAGGCCGCCACCCTGGAACAGCTCCGCGTCGACCGGCAGCTCGAAGAAGCCCTCGTCCATGGCCCCGACCCCTTCCACCTCGCCGAGGTCTTCGGACTCGATGCGAAGACCGCGATTCGCTACACGGACTCCGCGCGGGCGCTGTTGGAACAGGCCGCTGAACAGCAGCTTCGATGAAACCTGCTCGACCGGACGCACGATGAAGGCAATCATGAGCGAGTGACCTCGACCGAAGCAGCAGCAACCGCCCTACAGGACCATGCCGTCCTCTGGAGCATGGGCGAGATCCGCGCAACCGACGTCGTCACCGCTGCCTGTGATGCACTCGTTGCCGGTCTCGACAGTCCTGCCCTGCGGATCTTGGCCGCGTGCACACGCGCGGAAGCGGATTACGACGTCCCCGACCTCCTTCCACCGGCACTCGACGAATTGGGCCTCACCTTCCACCCAGCGGGCAGCGTTGCCGGACAGGAAGCCGCCGCGCGAGCACTTGCCGCCCGGATGCTGGCCGGCGAACTGACACCACGCGAGCTGGCCTTCCGGATCCACCAGCGCTTCGGGCACGAGCTGCCTCTGGCCGAGCAACTTGCCAACCTGGACGACGACTACGACGTCCTCGAATACGGCGACAGAACACAGGCACAGGTCGACGCCGAGGTCACGGCCGAAGCTCTTCGCCTTGCACAGCACCCTCGTGTTCCAACCGAACCCACGGATCTACCGACCTGAAGCAGATCGGTGGACCTGCGGGTTCAGGCTGAAGGACCTTCGGTTTCCTTGAACCCACGGGGATC
>NZ_JBHWUU010000173.1:0-3814 GCF_042737375.1 Streptomyces sp. NPDC060000 | reverse complement strand
GGGGCCGGGGGCCGCCGGGGGCGCCGTTCTCCGTCCCCGGGGGGGGGGGGGCCCCGCGGTGGCGGGGGGCCCCCCCCGCCGAGCCGGCCGTTACTGCCGGTGGAGGGTCTTGAGCGGTGCCAGGTTCGGCTGGGCACCGAGCTGGTCGGGGCGCTGCACCCCGGCGGCCGAGGCGTCACCGTCGGTGCCCGCGGCGAGAGCTCTCGTCGACGTGCTCGCCGGGACGAGGCCGTTGTAGAACGGGTGGTACGTGAAGTAGGCGCTGCCCGCACTCATGGAGGTGCCCGCGGTGTTCAGCTCGGCCTGGGCGAGCGAGCCGGTGCCGCCGAAGGCCACCATGGAGTTGACGCTGGCGGTCTCGCGCACGAGGTAGCTGTTCACCTCGGGCGACAGGGCGGTGGCGCTGCTGCTCCACAGGAGGGGCCCGAAGACGTTCACCGCGGCGGCGGCCGACACCCCGTCGCGCCAGGCGCCGGAGTAGGCGAGGGCGGTCATGTTCGGCGCGGTCCACCAGAACATGGCGATGGCGACCGAGAGGGACCCGTCCGTGGTGCCCGAGATCGGGTAGTACGAGTACGTCGACGGCCACCGCGAGAAGCTCGTGTGGGTCAGCGCGTAGCTCGCCGCCGAACCGACCGGGATGATCATGGTCTTGTCGGGGTTCAGGCTGTTCAGGTACGACTGCACCGACGCGGTCAGCTTGTTGCCGTTGGTGAGGACGATTCCGGCCGCGCTGGCGGAGCCGTCGGAGCCGGCCGCGGCCGCCGCCGAGAGAGCCGCGCGGTACTCGGTACCGCCGGCCAGGAAGACGTACTTGGGGGCGGAGCTGATGGTCTTGCTCACCATCACCGAGGTCGCGTAGCGGTCCGCGCCGGTCAGCCGCACGGGGACGTAGCCGAGCGCCTTGACCTGGCTGGCGACCGTGTTGTCGAGGACGGACGCGCCGCCGACCAGGTAGACGGGCTTGCCCGGCGCCAGGATCCGCTTCAGTTCGTTCTTCGTCGTCGACGAGAGCCCGGTCTTCTGGGTCATCAGCACCGGGCCCTCCTTCCGGCCGGCCAGGGCGGGCGCGGTGACGGCGTACGCCGGGTCGTCCTGGTTGACCAGCACCGCGGACTTGGCGTTCATCAGGCCGGGCTCACTGTGGCCGACGGTGTTCCAGGTCCAGCGGGACGAGGCGGTGCCGGTGAGGTAGGCGTTGGCGCCCCAGACCCGTCCGGTGCTGTTCTGGCGCAGGGGCTGCCAGCTGGGGTTCCCGACGTGGCTGCTGTTCGTCGCGTCCGTGACCGGGGTCAGCTCGCCGGTCGTCGTGTCGACGTACTCGACGGTGTGCACGTCGTCGCTGTTCGGCGAGGTGTGGGCGTCGAACACGATCCGCTTGCCGGTGGGCGACCAGGACGGGTTGGCGTACCGGCGCGGGCCGGTGGTGAGCTGCTTGACGTCGGTGCCGTCGGCCTTCGCCGTGAAGATCTGGGGGTTGCCGTCGGTGTCCTTGCGGACGAACGCCAGCTTGGTGCCGTCCGGGGACCAGGCGGGCTGCTCGGCGTCGGCCAGCGCGAGCTTGACCGTCTTCGTGGCGGCGTCGTAGACGTACACGCCGGCGCCGGCGTTGCAGCTTCCGGCGCGGCGCTCGAACGCGACGAGGCCGTTGACGTTCACGCTCGGCTCGGAGTCGCAGACGGTGGCCGGCTCCAGGTTCGCCGGCAGCAGCGGGCCGGGCGCCCACGAGGCGTCGGAGGGGCCGTAGGCGAGCTGGCCGCCGCTGGCGAAGACGACGTAACGGCCGCCGTTCCAGAAGGTCAGGTCCTCGTACGGCGCGCTGGAACGCAGGCCCTGCGCCCACGGCAGGGTGATCTTCTTGGTGCCGTTGGGCAGGACGCTGGAGATCTGGCCGGACACGCTGAGCAGACGGCTTCCGTCCGGCGCCCAGGTGGCGTAGCTCCCCACGTTGGGGATGGTGCTGGTCTTGCCGGTGGCGGGGTCGATGAGCAACCCGCCGTCGTTGAGGATCTTGCCCTCGGTGCCCGGCCAGGGCCCCGCGTCGTCGGCGACGGCACCGGGTGCGGCGGCCAGGGTGCCCGCGGCGGCGAGGGCCACCGCGGTGGCGAGCGCCGCGGCGCGGCGGCGCGTGAACAGTCTCAAGTTGTAGACCCCCGGGGATCACGTGATTCGCATGATGTCGATGGAGCCGCGCGCGGGCCTGGGTCGGCGTCGTCCCCCGTCGCCAATACCGTCGGCCACACAGTCGTTTCACAGCGGCCGGATCACTCTAGGCCGCCATAGCCACAAAGGGAACGGAAATACGAGCAACATGTGTTCGAAGTTGCCGGAAGTTGCCGGGAGTTGCCGGGTTTTCGGGCTGGCTCAGGTTCTACGGCACTCGTCGGCCCGCGCCCGCAGCAGTTCCCGCTCCCGCTCGTTGCCCGTCAGCTCCGCCGCCCGTTCGAACTCGGCCCTCGCCTCCGCCGACCGGCCCAGCCGCAGCAGCAGGTCGCCGCGGACGCTGGGGAGGAGGTGGTAGTCACGGAGGGCCGGTTCGGCGACGAGTCCGTCGACGATCTCCAGGGCGGGTTCCGGGCCGTCCGCCATCGACACGGCGACCGCGCGGTTGAGTTCGACGATCGGGGACGGGGCCCGGGCGGCCAGCAGGCCGTACAGGGTGGCGATGGCCTTCCAGTCGGTGTCCTCGTACGTGGGGGCGTGGGCGTGGCAGGCGGCGACGGCCGCTTGGAGGGCGTACGGGCCGGGAGCGCCTGTGGCCGAGGCGCCGGCCCGGTCGAGGGCGGCGATGCCCCGGGCCACGAGCATGCGGTTCCAGCGGCGCCGGTCCTGGTCCTCCAGGAGGACGGGCCTGCCGTCGGCGGCGGTGCGGGCGGCCGTGCGGGAGGCCTGGAACTCCAGCAGCGAGACCAGGCCGTGCACCTCCGGCTCCTTCGGCATCAGGGCCGCCAGCTGCCGGGCCAGCCGCAGCGCGTCCTCGCACAGCGCCGGGCGCAGCCAGTCGTCGCCGGCCGTGGCCGCGTACCCCTCGTTGAAGATGAGGTAGATGACGTCGAGGACCGAGCCGAGACGGGCCTCGCGGTCGGGGCCGTACGGCACCTCGAAGGCGACGTTCCTGGTGGCCAGCGTCTTCTTGGCGCGGACGATGCGCTGGGCGACGGTCGCCTCGGGGACCAGGAAGGCGCGGGCGATCTCTGGCGTGCTCAGGCCGCCGAGCAGGCGCAGGGTGAGGGCGATGCGGGCCTCGGCGGACAGCACCGGGTGGCAGGCGGTGAAGACGAGCCTGAGCAGGTCGTCGTCGATGGCGTCGGGGTCGGCGGGCTCCTCCGGGGGGACCGCCGTGTCCAGGGCGCGGCCGATCTCCTGGAGCTTGCGGGCGTAGTTCTCCCGGCGGCGGACCAGGTCGACGGCGCGGTACCGGGCGGTGGCCGTGAGCCAGGCGCCGGGGTTGTCCGGCACCCCGTCACGCGGCCACTGCTCCAGCGCGGACACCAGTGCGTCCTGCGCCAGTTCCTCGGCGACACCGACATCCCGGACGACACGCGCGACGGCGGCGATGACCCGGGGGGACTCGAGACGGAACACGGTCTCGATGGCGGACCGGGTGTCCGGGGCCGGCCCGGCGCCCGGGGCGGGCCGGGGGCCCTGGTCCGACCGGGGATCCGAGGCGGGCCGAAGCTCCTGGACGGGCGACGGATCCGGGGCGCACCGGGCACCCGAGGCGGACCCGGGACCCGAGGCGGACCGGGTGTCCGGGGCCGGCCCGGCGCCCGGGGCGGGCCGGGGGCCCTGGTCCGACCGGGGATCCGAGACC
>NZ_JBHWUU010000172.1:0-4278 GCF_042737375.1 Streptomyces sp. NPDC060000 | reverse complement strand
GGGCCCCCCCGCCCGCGGGCTCGGCCCGCCCGGCGCCCCACTGTGCTTCCCCCTGGCCGGGGGCGGGGCGGCCGGCCCGCCCGGCCCCCCCCCCCCCCCACGGCAGCGGGTGATGGGGACGATGCCGTCCGGCACGGGCGTCCACAAGGCGGCACGCGTCCTCGGCAGCCCACACACACGGCCCGAGCGCCGAGCCGGCAATCCGGCACCATCCCGCCCCTCGACAACCGGGGTTCGGTGGGAGGTCGGGACCGGCGGCCTGACGCAGCGCAACTGGCGACCGCGGAGGGTTACGCTGGAAATAGTGCCCGGGGCGCTAAGCGACAAGGCATCAAGAAGCCCTCTGAGTGCCCCCCTGTCGCATTTTCAGTGGGTCAAGGCAGAGGGGATTGGCCTGGGTGGCGCGGGAGTCGCACAGTGGCGTACAGGGGTGCTCTCGTCCCGTCGGCCAGGGACGGCTCCGGTACGCTCGGCAGCGTCTCGGTCGGCGACGTCCAGAGGGTTCGTGTGCCTTGGGGTCCTGTTCGGGCTGCCGTGCCGTGTCTCCCCCAGTTGTCCGGCCGCTCCTGCACCGTGGCGCGGGAGCGGGGTCCGCTATGCCCGAAAGGGAGCGTATGTGACTACTTACGACACTCGCACCGCCACCGACGCCCGCGGATCCGAGCAGCCCGGCTACGTGGGGACGGCGTCTTATGATGCCAACGCGATCACCGTTCTGGAGGGCCTGGACGCCGTACGCAAACGGCCCGGGATGTACATCGGCTCTACGGGGGAGCGGGGGCTCCATCACCTGGTGCAGGAGCTCGTGGACAACTCCGTGGACGAGGCACTCGCGGGGGTGGCCGACCGGATCGACGTGACGGTCCTGGCCGACGGCGGGGTGCGGGTGGTCGACAACGGCCGCGGCATCCCGGTGGGGATGCACCCGGTGGAGAAGCGGCCGGCCGTCGAGGTGGTGCTGACCGTGCTGCACGCGGGCGGGAAGTTCGGGGGCGGCGGGTACGCAGTCTCCGGCGGTCTGCACGGTGTGGGTCTGTCGGTGGTCAACGCCCTGTCGACCCGGCTGTCGGCGGAGATCTGGACCGACGGCCACCGGTGGACGCAGGACTACAGGGACGGCGCTCCCACCGCCCCACTGGCCCGCCACGAGGCCACCTCCCGGACGGGCACCTCGCTGACGTTCTGGGCGGACGGCGACATCTTCGAGACCATCGAATACTCCTTCGAGACACTGGCCAGGCGTCATCAGGAAATGGCCTTCCTCAATCGTGGCCTCACCCTGACCCTCACCGACGAACGGTCCTCCGCGCGCGCGACGGCCGCGGTCGACGAAGCCGACTCGGACCCGACAGCGAAGACGGTCTCCTACCGCTACGACGGCGGCATCACCGACTTCGTCGCCCACCTCAATGCCCGCAAGGGCGAGCCGGCCCATCCCTCGGTCATCACCATCGCCGCCAGGGACACGGAACGGCTGTTGTCGGCCGAGATCGCCCTGCAGTGGAACGGTCAGTACACCGACAGCGTGTACTCCTACGCCAACGCGATCCACACCCATGAGGGCGGCACCCACGAAGAGGGCTTCCGCACGGCCCTGACCACCGTGGTCAACCGCTACGCGCGGGAGAAGAGGCTGCTGCGGGAAAAGGACGCGAACCTCTCCGGCGAGGACATCCGCGAGGGTTTGACTGCGATCATCTCGGTCAAGCTCGGCGAACCGCAGTTCGAGGGCCAGACCAAGACCAAACTCGGCAACACCGAGGTGCGCACCTTCGTTCAGAAGATCGTCCACGAGCACCTGACCGACTGGTTCGACCGCAACCCGAACGAGGCCGTGGACATCGTGCGCAAGGCCGTCCAGGCCGCCACGGCCCGGGTCGCGGCCCGCAAGGCGCGCGACCTGACCCGCCGCAAGGGCCTGCTGGAAACGGCGGCGCTGCCGGGTAAGCTGTCCGACTGCCAGTCGAACGACCCGGCGATGTCAGAGATCTTCATCGTCGAAGGAGACTCCGCCGGCGGCTCTGCCAAAGCCGGCCGCAATCCGCAGTACCAGGCGATCCTCCCGATCCGCGGCAAAATCCTGAACGTCGAGAAGGCGCGGATCGACAAAGTACTGCAGAACCAGGAGATCCAGGCGCTCATCTCCGCGTTCGGCACGGGTGTGCACGAGGACTTCGACATCGCCAAGCTCCGTTACCACAAAATCATTTTGATGGCGGACGCGGACGTCGACGGACAGCACATCAGCACGCTGCTGCTGACCTTCCTGTTCCGCTTCATGCGGCCACTGGTCGAGGAGGGGCACGTCCACCTCTCCCGCCCGCCGCTGTACAAGATCAAGTGGAGTCGGGAACTCGTCGAATACGCCTACTCCGACCGCGAACGCAACACACTCCTGGAACGGGGCCGACGGGACGGCCGCCGGATCAGGGACGACTCCATCCAGCGCTTCAAGGGTCTGGGCGAGATGAACGCCGAGGAACTGCGCGTCACCACCATGGACCCCGACCACCGGGTCCTGGGACAGGTCACCCTCGATGACGCAGCTTTCGCCGACGACCTCTTCTCTGTACTGATGGGCGAGGACGTGGAAGCCCGCCGACACTTCATCCAGCGCAACGCCAAGGACGTCCGCTTCCTCGACATCTGACCCCGGGCACTGCTCCCGCCCCTCTCGACGCGTGACCCAAAGCCCCACCGCTACCTCTGTTACTCAGGAGAGCACTGCGTGAGTACATTCCCCGCCCCGGCCGCCGGCAGCCGCCCCCAGGACGGCTCCGACTACACCGCTCGGCACCTGATGGTGCTCGACGGGCTCGAAGCCGTGCGGAAGCGCCCGGGCATGTACATCGGATCCAGCGACAGCCGTGGTCTGATGCACTGCCTGTGGGAGATCATCGACAACTCCGTGGACGAGGCCCTGGCCGGTGCCTGCGACCACATCGAGGTCATCCTCCACGACGACGGCTCCGTGGAAGTCACCGACAACGGCCGCGGCATCCCCGTGGACACGGAACCCCGCACCGGCCTGTCCGGAGTCGAGCTCGCCTACACCAAACTCCACGCCGGTGGAAAATTCGGCGGCGGCTCGTACGCCGCCTCCGGCGGCCTGCACGGCGTCGGCGCCTCCGTGGTCAACGCGCTGTCCGCCCGGCTGGACATCGAGGTCGACCGCCACGGCCGCACTCACGCCATCAGCTTCCGCCGCGGCACACCCGGCACCTACTCCGCCCCTGGACCCGACGCCCCCTTCACCCGCGCCCAGGGACTGCACCGGACCACCAAAATCCCCACGTCACGGACCGGCACGCGCGTGCGGTACTGGGCCGATCGTCAGATCTTCCTCAAGGACGCCAAGCTCTCGCTGGAGAACCTGCACCAGCGTGCCCGCCAGACCGCGTTCCTGGTGCCCGGCCTGACCATCGTCGTCCGCGACGAGTACGGGCTCGGTGAGGGCGGCAGCAAGGGCGAGGAGTCCTTCCGCTTCGACGGCGGCATCAGTGAGTTCTGCGAGTACCTGGCCGCCGACAAGCCGGTCTGCGACGTCCTCCGCTTCACTGGACAGGGCACCTTCAAGGAGACGGTCCCGGTCCTGGACGAGCACGGGCAGATGACTCCGACCGAAGTCACCCGTGAGCTCGGCGTCGATGTGGCGATGCGCTGGGGCACCGGCTACGACACGAATCTCAAGTCCTTCGTCAACATCATCGCCACGCCCAAGGGCGGCACTCACGTCGCCGGCTTCGAGCAGGCGGTCGCCAAGACGATGAACGAGGTGCTGCGCGCGAAGAAGCTGCTGCGCGTCGCCGAGGACGACATCGTCAAGGACGACGCCCTGGAGGGCCTGACCGCAGTCGTCACCGTCCGCCTCGCCGAGCCCCAGTTCGAGGGCCAGACCAAGGAGGTCCTGGGCACCTCGGCGGCCCGGCGCATCGTGAACACCGTGATCTCCAGAGAGCTGAAGGCGTTCCTGACCTCCGCCAAGCGCGACGCGGCCGCTCAGGCGCGGGTCGTCATGGAGAAGGCGGTCGCCGCCGCGCGGACCCGTATCGCGGCCCGCCAGCACAAGGACGCGCAGCGCCGCAAAACGGCACTGGAGTCCTCGTCGCTGCCCGCCAAGCTCGCCGACTGCCGCAGTGACGACGTCGAGCGCAGCGAGCTGTTCATCGTCGAGGGAGACTCCGCGCTCGGTACGGCCAAGCTGGCCCGGAACTCCGAGTTCCAGGCGCTGCTGCCCATCCGGGGCAAGATCCTCAACGTCCAGAAGTCGTCCGTGAC
>NZ_JBHWUU010000171.1:0-4683 GCF_042737375.1 Streptomyces sp. NPDC060000 | reverse complement strand
CATCTCAACTCATCTCAACTCATCACGGTGATGAGTTGAGATGAGTTGAGATGGGATGGGATCGAGAGAGGCGGAAGCCGTGGTAAAACGGGCCCTCGTATGTCCGTAGCGGACCAGGAGCGAAGTCCATGAGCGAGCCCACAGCCGAGGCCCAGGCCGGGGAGAGCGCAGAACAGGTGACCTGCAAGTTCCCTGGGTGCGGGGATCCGCGGGAGCCGAAGAAGGACCTGTCGGCGCCCGGCCCGGCGCCGGAATACTGCGTCCGTCCGGACCACAACGCCGGCGCAGCGTGGCGGGAGAAGCGGAAGACCCGAAACGCCGCCAACAAGGGCAGCGCTGTGGAAGAACCAGAGACCGACAAGCCCGTCACGGACTCTGCGGCCGACGCCGTCAACGTCCGGGAGGACATCGTCCGTCTGCTGCACCAGCTCCCGGCGTCCCTGGAGCGCTACGTCACCCTGCTGCAGACGGTCACCGACCCGGAGGCGGCGGAGGCCCAGGTGATGGCCGTGGAGAGCGAGGCCAACACCCGGATCGCAACAGCGGAAGCCCGTGCAGACCAGGAGCGGACCGCCAAGCACGCCGCCCAGAAAGCGAAGGAGGCGGCCGAGGCGGAGATGGGCGCCGCCAACCAGGCGGCCGAGCAGATGGAGACAGAGCTCGAGGCTACGCGCGCCCAGTTCCAGGCCGACGTGGAACGGATCACCGCGGAAGCCAACGCCGAGATCGAACGCATCAAGGCCGAGGCAGAGCGCGACGTCCAGGAGGCGCGCGACCTGCAGGAGGAGAAGCGGCAGGAAGCCGAGCGCCTGATCAACGAGGCACGACGGACCGCCGAGACACACGTCAACGCTGCCCGCCAGGCCGCGGCCGACGAGATTTCCGCGATCCGCCGACGGTCCGCCGAGGAAGTCCAGACCGCGGAGAACCTGGCCGGGGAGGCGCGGGTCGAGGCCGATCGCAAGGTCACGGAGATGACCACGACGCTCGAGCAGGCGCAGGCCGCCGCGGCGGCCGAGGTCGAGGAAGCCAACGCCAAGGCCACGGTCGCGGAGACGCGCGCCGCGGAGGCCGAGGAGAACGGACGGCAGGCACTGCGGAACGCCGAGGCCATGGTGAAGGCCGCGAAGGACGCGGCCGATACCGTCCAGGCCGGGTTGACGGCCGAGCTCGAGCGCGCGAACAGGAGGCTGAGCGAACTGGACCCCCGCGTCGACACGCTACGCAACGAGCTGGACGGGGTGAAGGCCAAGCTCCGCGACGCGGAGGAGCGGGCGCGTACGGCCGAGGCCGCGCTGCGCGCCCGGGAGGAGCAGGACGGCACGGCCGAGTAGTCCGCCGGAACAACGACTTCCCCCGGCGCTGCGGCGCTACGGTGGTCACAGAAGGGCCCGGTACCGCATCCCCCGTCGGTACCGGGCCCTTCTACGTGGTCGTCAGTCGGTGGCGTAGTCGTGCTGGATCTCCTCGGCGCGGCCGGCGATGGTGTCGGCGGCCCGCTCGAGGGCGGCGGCGAACGGGTCGTACACCGCGGCGGTGATCCCGTCTCGCAGGTACTCGTCGACGGTCTTGCTTGCGGCGGCCGCGGCGAGCTGCACCTGGTCCCGCTCGGCGGCCGTGAGCGGCGCTGTGAGGGCCTGGGCCTGATCGACGTCCATGCCGGGACCGTACCAGCGCCCTGCGGGCCGCCGGGGGCCGTCTAGGTGGCGCTCTCCGTGGCCTGGCGCTGCGCGAGGAGCGTGCGGCGCATCGTCTCCCACCTGGTCGGCACCAGGTCGTCCTCCGACACGTTCTCGGCGTCCTGCTTGATCTGCACGTCGTCGGCGACACCCTTGTACCAGCGGCTGATGCCGCGCCGGTCGATGGGTACGCCGGTGTTGGGGTGCCAGCACGACAGCCACAGTTGCCGAGGGACGCCGCCGTGAAGGCGCAGGATCAGCCTGTTCCGACGGTCGAGCCAGTCCACGAGTCGGTGGCCGGTGTCGATGCTCAGGTCGATGATCTCGGGCTCGGGGGTCTTCCCGCGGTGCCCGCCCTGGGGCTGGCGGTACAGGGTGATGGTGCGGGTGGTCGCGGTGAGGACCAGGTTGTCGACGAGCATGGACTCGAGCTCGCCCAGACGCGGCAGGGCGTCGCGCATGACGCCCCACATGGCCAGGCCGCGGACGATGACGTCGGGCCGGTCGACCTCGGTCCACTGCCTGGCCTCTTCCTCCAGGTGCTTGGTGATGCGGTCAGCCATCAGCGGGGACACGGTGGGGCGCAGTCCCCACGGGGGAAGGTCGGGCGTCTCGAAGGGGATGCGGGCCTGTTCGGCGATGCGCTCGAGGCAGAAGATCCGGATCCGCTCGGAGGTGTCGTAGCTGGTGGGGTCCGTGGCGACTATCGGCGCGGTGCGCAGGTACCCGCCGCGGCCGTAAAGCAGGTACGCGTGTACGGCTTCCGGCGCGAGGAGGTCGGCGAGGGAGTCTCCGGCGGTCTCGGTCAGACCCAGGGGAAGCGCCAGGGCTAGCTCGCCGGCGACCCACTCGAGTTGCTGCATGCGGGAGTCCGAGACGACGTCCTTGTTGCCGCTGTTGACCGTGCGGAACGTGTCGAGGATCCGCTCGAGCTGGCGGAGGGCCGGGGCCAGGCTGGGCACGGCCTGGAGGGCGACCGCGTGCGTCACGGGGTCGCCGCTGGCGCTGAGGTGGCGGGCGGTCGTCAAGTCCATGGCATAAGAGTTTGCCCAATTCCAGCGGGTTCAGATGCACCCCGGCAGATTCAAGGGGGCGATCGTGATCCTGCTTCAGTTGAGCAGGCCGCGGCGGCGCGGAGGGTTGATCGGCTCGGGCTCGTACACGGTGAGCAGGGCGGCGTCGGCGCGGTCCGGACTTTTCATGCCGCGCTGCTTCATCGCCTTCTTCGACTCGACGACGCTGTAGCCGGCGGAGTTGGAGCCCAGGCGCGGGGTGGAGAGCTGGATGCCGGTCTGCCGGTCGACGCGGAGGCGGAGGCGGCCGAGGCCGGTCGACGGGTCGGGCTGCAGCAGGCCGCGGGTCGCGAGCCACATCTCGTCGCGCTTGCGGTACGGCCGCATCTGGGCGCCCGGGTCGTCCTGCTCGGGCGACTCGGACACCATCACGCCGACGATCTGCGCCTGGTGGCGGCCGGTGTCGGCCCAGCGCTTGAGCATCGACACGACGCCGTGACCGATGCCGTTCTGGTCGACCTTGACGCGCACGGCGTGCGGGGAACCGAGGGCGTTGGCGAGGAGCTGCGCGGCCTTGATCTCCTCGAGGACTTTCTCGGCGAGGAGGACCTGGTCGTCGTTGATGGTGCCGGAGGAGTGATAGCGGGTCTCGATGACGTCGCCGACGATGCGCGAGATGACGAACTCGTCGCCTCCGTCTGCGGCGACGTCGACGCCGAGACGGACCCAGGCGCCTTCCTTCACGGTGTGAGTGGCGGTCTCCTTCTCGATGCCGAGGTCACACACCCGGCGCCATCCGGGCCCGGTCGGGTCGTCGCTGGTCTGTGCGGCTTCCACCCACGTCACGGGGATGGTGAGGCCTCCCCCGCCCTTGGGGAACTTCGCGTGCACCTTGGCGATCACGTACGGATGATCGGGCCCGTACTCGCGGATCGTGCGGTCCACCCATTCCTGGTCCGGCAGGTGGATGGCGAGGGAGTGCGGGGGCACGCCGTCGGGGCAGTCGTTGCAGTACGGGACGCGCTCGCCGGTGATGGCCGGGGAGTCGAAGGTCGCGATCGGGATGGTGACGGTCGTCGGCTCCTCGGGGTCGTCGCCCTCTTCACACAGTCCCTCGAACCAGCTCCGCGGGTCGTCCATCGCCGGGTTGCCGATCGCGAGCATGCGCGCGTCACCGGTCAGAAGGTTGTTGGTGCCGTTGCCGATCATGCGGGCGATACCGCCGGCCTCGTCGACGACGATGAGGAGCTTCGGGGTGCCGTGGATGCCCTGCATGGCCGCTTCGTCGTTGTCCGGCGCGGTGAAGCCGTACGCGACCAGCACGTCATTGCCCCACTGATCAGGCATTTTCCACTGCGTCGTGTCGCAGTATCCGGGCAGGCCCGCGCGGGCGACCGTCTTCCTGATGTGGGGCCAGAACTGGTTACGGACCTGCCGGAAGCGGGTCGCGGTGGTGACGATGACCATCGTCCCGGGCGCGTTGACGGCCCCGGCCCACGCGACCAATCTCCCGGCGATCCATGTCTTCCCCACGCCGAAGCCGGCCGGGACGGCGATGCGTTTGTGGAACGGGACGGCGTCGACGATTTCCCGCTGCTTGCCCCAGATCGATTCGCCGAGGCAATCCTCGATGAACCCGGACGGGGTGTCGTGCCAGAGCCCGTACATGGAGCCGGTGGCCCGCTCGACTTCCCGCATGACGTACGGCCGCTCGCGGGCGCTGATCTCGTGCTTGAAGGCGCGGCGGCGGGCGGCGGCGGGGGCGCGCAGCAGGATGTCGGCGACGTTGGACGCGTCGCGGGAGACGACTCCGGGCCGGCGCGCCCTCTGCAGCTCCTCGCGTGCGGGGGCGACGCGGAGGCTCGAGGTCGGGGACTGCGTGCGGGACATGGGCGGAAGGTGCCGCCGACCGGCCGTTCACCAAGACGTTCGAGGGCAGTCTGGGCCTTGCCGTGGACACGACGGTTCCGGTCTACGACACCAACGGGATC
>NZ_JBHWUU010000170.1:0-4800 GCF_042737375.1 Streptomyces sp. NPDC060000 | reverse complement strand
CGTCACGCGCGCGTGGACGTGACCCGTCACGCGCGCGTGGACGCGATCCGTCACGCGCGCGTGGACGCGATCCGCCACGCGCGCGTGGCGGCGAGTCCTGCCCGGGCGACGGCGACTTGCGCTGCGGCTCGTGCAGATGACGGACGATCAGCCACAACGCCACCGCTCCGATGGGCAGGTTGACGAGGAAGATCCAGCGCCAGTCCGCGTAGGCGGCCAGGATCCCGCCCAGGCCGGGTCCCGCGACGGCCGAGACCGCCCACACCGTGGACAGTTTCGACTGGATCTTCGGCCGCTCCTTGAGTGGGTACAGATCGGCGGCCAGTGTCTGCACCGTGCCCTGCAACGCCCCGCCGCCCAGACCCTGCACGACGCGGAACGCGATCAGCGCCCCCATGTTCCAGGCCACGGCGCACAGCAGCGAGCCGAGCAGGAAGAGGGCCGCCCCGGCGACCAGCACCGGCTTGCGGCCGAAGGTGTCGGACAGCTTGCCGTAGACGGGCAGGGTGACCGTCACGGCGAGCAGATAGCCGGAGAACAGCCAGGAGAAGACGGAGAACCCGCCCAGGTCGCCGACGATCTGCGGGACGGCCGTGGAGACGACGGTGGAGTCGAGGGCGGCCAGCGCCATGGAGAGCATGAGGGCGGCGACGACCGCTCGCCGTCCATGTGGTGCGGTCGCCTGCGCGGCCTCACGTGTCGCCGGTCGGATGTCCCCCACCTGATGCCCCCGTAGCTCCCGTGCCCCTTGCATCCACTTCGCCGGACGCCAGCTTCCCACTTGACCCTCACGTCGCGGGAGGGCGGAGCCTGAGCGGGCTGATCGGGGCTGATCGGGGCCGGTGGGGTGGAGAGAACCCCGACGCCACTCCACCTGGCGGTGGACGGCCCCTAGGGGTAACTCCGTCCTACGGCTCGGGGAGGGTTCGTACCGTCGGAGGAGGAGAAGCCCCGGGTCCCGTCCTTAACCTGGCTTTATGCCGCTGGGGGGCGGCAGGCACCACTTCCGGGGGGTGGGGTTAACCCCCCGGGAAGACGGGCCCGAGCACCAGCGCGCGGGACCCCCTCCCGCCGACAGACTCTTCGACACAGCGCAGCGCACCACGCACCACCATCCGATGCAACGGATGCAACAGATACGTCCGTTGCAACGGATACGTCCGATGCGCTGTCCATTCGCTTCTGCATTCTGACATAGGAGATTTACCGTGACTTCGGCTGTGACCATTCCCAGGCACGGGGGCACTGGAGGGCGTACGGCCGTAGCCGCGCGGGCGCGGCAGGTCGTCAAGGCGTACGGGTCCGGTGAGACCCGCGTCGTCGCCCTCGACCACGTCGACGTGGACATCGCCCGCGGTCAGTTCACCGCGATCATGGGCCCCTCGGGGTCCGGCAAGTCCACCCTGATGCACTGCCTCGCCGGTCTCGACACCGTCTCGTCGGGGCAGATCTACCTGGACGAGACCGAGATCACCGGGCTGAAGGACAAGAAACTCACCAAGCTGCGCCGGGACCGGATCGGGTTCATCTTCCAGGCGTTCAACCTGCTGCCCACGCTCAACGCGCTGGAGAACATCACGCTGCCGATGGACATCGCCGGCCGCAAGCCGGACAAGGCGTGGCTGAGCCAGGTCGTGGAGACCGTCGGTCTGGCCGACCGCCTCAGGCACCGGCCCACCCAGCTCTCCGGCGGTCAGCAGCAACGCGTCGCCGTGGCCCGCGCCCTCGCCGCCCGCCCGGAGATCATCTTCGGGGACGAGCCGACCGGAAACCTCGACTCGCGCGCCGGCGCCGAGGTCCTGGGCTTCCTGCGCCGCTCGGTGGACGACCTGGGCCAGACCATCGTGATGGTCACGCACGACCCGGTGGCGGCCTCGTACGCGGACCGTGTGCTGTACCTCGCGGACGGCCGGATCGTCGACGAGATGTTCAAGCCGACCGCCGAGACCGTGCTGGACCGGATGAAGGACTTCGACGCGCGGGGGCGTACGTCATGACCGTCATGAAGACCTCCATGCGCAACTTCTACGCGCACAAGGGGCGCATGGCCCTGTCGGCCGTGGCGGTCCTGCTGTCGGTGGCGTTCGTCTGCGGGACGCTCGTCTTCACCGACACGATGAACAGCACCTTCGACAAGCTCTTCGCCGCCACCTCCTCCGATGTGACGGTGAGCGCGAAGGGCGCCTCGGACACCGGTGAGACGACCTCCGACAACGGAAAGCCGCCGGTCATGGCAGCCTCCGTGCTCGGTGAGGTCCGCAAGGCGGAGGGCGTGAAGTCGGCGGAGGGGACCGTCTTCTCGACCTCCGTGACCGTCGTCGACGCCGACAAGGACAGCCTGTCGCCCTCCAGCGGCGCGCCCACCATCGTCGGCAACTGGAACGCCAACGACGCCCGCACCATGAAGATCACCGACGGTGCGGCGCCCAAGAGCTCCGACCAGGTCATGGTCGACGAGGACACCGCCGACAAGCACCACCTCAAGCTCGGCGACGAGATCGGTGTGATCAGCGCGGTCGGCACGCACACCGCGAAGATCTCCGGCATCGCCGCCTTCCAGGTCACCAACCCCGGTGCGGCGATCTTCTACCTGGACACGAAGACCGCCCAGGAGGCCCTGGTCGGCGAGTCGAACGTCTATACGAACGTCAACGTCACGGCCGCGTCCGGGGTGAGCGACGCGCAACTGAAGAAGAACGTCGCGGCCGAGATCGGCACCGGCTACAAGGTGCAGACCGCCAAGGAGACGGCCGACGCCAACCGCCAGGACGTCGGGAGCTTCCTGGACGTGATGAAGTACGCGATGCTCGGCTTCGCCGGGATCGCCTTCCTCGTCGGCATCTTCCTGATCATCAACACGTTCTCCATGCTGGTCGCGCAGCGCACCCGCGAGATCGGCCTGATGCGGGCCATCGGCTCCAGCCGCAAGCAGGTCAACCGGTCCGTGCTCGCGGAGGCTTTGCTGCTGGGCGTCGTCGGCTCGCTCCTCGGCGTCGGCGCGGGCGTCGGCATCGCGGTCGGCCTGATGAAGCTCATGGGCATGACCGGGATGAACCTGTCCACGGACGACCTCACGGTCGCCTGGACGACCCCGGTGGTCGGCATGGTCCTCGGCATCGTCGTCACGGTGCTGGCGGCCTACCTCCCGGCCCGCCGCGCCGGCAAGGTCTCCCCGATGGCCGCGCTGCGCGACGCCGGTGCCCCGGCCGACGCCAGGGCCGGCGCCGTACGGGCCGTCATCGGCCTGCTCCTGACCGGCGCCGGCGGTGCGGGCCTCTACCTCGCCTCCGCCGCCGACAAGGCCGCCGAGGGCTCGCTCTGGCTGGGCCTGGGCGTGGTGCTGAGCCTGATCGGCTTCGTGGTGATCGGCCCGCTGCTGGCGGGCGCGGTCGTCCGGGTGCTGGGCGCGATCGTGCTCAGGGCCTTCGGTCCTGTCGGACGGATGGCGGAGCGCAACGCGCTGCGCAACCCGCGCCGTACGGGCGCCACGGGCGCGGCCCTGATGATCGGCCTCGCGCTGGTCGCCTGCCTTTCGGTGGTCGGCTCCTCGATGGTCGCCTCCGCCACGGAGGAGCTCGACAAGAGCGTCGGCACGGACTTCATCATCCAGAGCGACAGCGGTCAGCTGATGACCCCGCAGGCGGTGCGGGCCATCAAGTCGACGCCGGGTCTTGCGCGGGTCACCGAGTACAAGTGGACCCAGGCCGACTTCACCACCCCCGACGGCAAGACGCTCGACAAGACGGCGATCACGGCGGCCGACCCGACCTACGCGACCGACCTGCGCGTCGAGACCGTCGCCGGCAACCTCACCGACGCCTACCGCCCCGACTCGATGTCCGTCCACGACAAGTTCGCCAAGGACCACAAGATCACCCTCGGTTCCACGATCTCGGTCGCCTTCAAGGACGGTTCCACGGCCCGGCTGACGGTCCGCGCGATCACCAGCAGTGACGCCGTGATCGACCAGGGCGCGATGTACACCTCCACCGACACCCTCAAGAAGTACGTCCCGGCCGACAAGCTGCCGCTGGACCAGCTGGTCTTCGCCACGGCGAAGGACGGGCAGCAGGACGCCGCGTACACGTCCCTCAAGTCCGCGCTGCACGACTACCCGCAGTACAGCGTCCGCGACCAGACCGACTACAAGCAGCAGCTGAAGGACCAGATCGGGCAGCTGCTGAACCTGATCTACGGGCTGCTCGCCCTCGCGATCATCGTCGCCGTCCTCGGTGTTGTGAACACTCTCGCCCTGTCGGTGGTGGAGCGCACCCGGGAGATCGGCCTGATGCGGGCGATCGGCCTGTCCCGCCGCCAGCTGCGCCGCATGATCCGCATGGAGTCGGTCGTCATCGCCCTCTTCGGTGCCCTCCTCGGGCTCGGCCTGGGCATGAGCTGGGGCGCCACCGCCCAGCAGCTCCTCGCCCTCCAGGGACTGAACGTCCTCGAGATCCCGTGGCCGACGATCATCGGCGTGTTCATCGGCTCGGCCTTCGTGGGCCTCTTCGCCGCACTGATCCCGGCGTTCCGCGCGGGCCGCATGAACGTCCTCAACGCGATCGCGACGGACTAGCCCCACCCGAACCACCCGAACCAGCCCGGCACCGAGAAGAACGGGGGTCTTCTCGGTGCCGGGCTCATTCGCGGCTCCAGCCCGTCCGGGGTGCCCCTCCGGGGAGTTCGAGGACGAGGCCCTTTCGGGCCGAAGCGGGGGTCTGGGGGCGGCAGCCCAGGGGGCGGGACAGGACGCGGGACAGGGGCGGGAAGGGAAGGGGCGGCGGGGGGGGGGGGGGGGGCGGC
>NZ_JBHWUU010000169.1:0-4849 GCF_042737375.1 Streptomyces sp. NPDC060000 | reverse complement strand
GTGGGGGTGGGTTTTTTTTTTTTTTTAACCCACTCATTTTGTGGGGGGGGGGGGGGGGGGGGCGGGGTTGGCCCCCCCCCCCCCCCGGCCGCTGTGCGCGGTGATCGGTCAGGATCCGGAGGCGACGACCTTCAGCGGCGTCTTCTGCCAGCCGGTGACCGTCTTGCCGCCGATCATCTTCAGCGCGACGTCGATCCCGTCGGCGGCCTGCTCGGAGCCGAACTGGTCGAGGGTGGCGATCATCGTCCCGCTCGTCAGGTACGGCTTGACCGCCGGGATGTTGTCGATCGACACCACCTCGATGTCGGCCTTGCGCTCGGCGATCACCTTCATGACGCCCAGGGCCATGGAGTCGTTGGAGGCCATCACACCCTGGATGTCGGGGTTCGCCGTCAGCATGTTGCCGAAGACCGTGTGGGCCTCGTCGGTCTCCCAGTGCGCGGTCTTGGAGTCCAGCAGTTTCAGGCCGCCGGCCGTGACCGCGTCCTCGTAGCCCTTCTTGCGCTGCAGCGCGTTGTCCGCGCCGGGGTTGCCCTCCAGGATCACGACCTTGCCGCCGGTGCCGAGCTTCTTCGCCAGCACCGCGCCGACCTCCTTGGCGCCCTCCCGGTTGTCCGGACCGACCAGCGGGACGTCGATGCCGGCCGCCTTGAGCGCGTCCGCGTCGAGCGCGACGTCGATGTTGACCACCTTGATGCCCGCCTTGGTCGCCTTGACGACCGACTGCACCAGCGCCTTGGAGTCGGCCGGCGCGATGACGATCGCCTGCACCTGTTCGGTGACGCACTTGTCGACCAGGGCGATCTGGCCGTCGACGTCGGTCTCGTTCTGGATTCCGCTGGCCTCCAGCTTCAGCGAGCCGAGCTTCTTGACGTGGCTGGTCGCGCCGGCCTGCATCTGCTGGAAGTACTCGTTGGCCAGGGACTTCATGATCAGACAGACCGTCGGCTTGCCGCTGGTCTTCGCCGACGTGCTGCTCGCCGGCTCCTCGGAGCCGCAGGCCGCGACTGAGAGCAGGGCGGACATCGCGACGAGCGTGCCGATCGTGGTGCTTGTCTTACGTCTCATGGTCTTGGACCTCTCTGGGTGGACTGCGCGGGATGCCGTGTGTTCCGGGGGTGTCAGAACGCGACCCCCGCGTGCAGGACGGCGTTGGCGTACGGTGTCGTCTCGCCGGTGCGGACGACGGCCCTCGCCCCGGCGGTGATCAGCTTGAGCTGCTCGTGGGGCAGCTGGGAATGGGATGTTGTCGGGGCGAGCGCCCCGATCAGGCCGTCGAGCGTGGCCTGGTGGGTGAGTTCGGTGGCGTAGGTGACGTGCTCGAAGACCGCTTCGCCGAGGACCGCGCTCAGAACCGGGAGGAATCCCGGTTCGCCTCGGCTCCACACGAGGTCGATCCGTTCCACGCCCCTGGGGACCGGCAGGCCGGCATCGGCGACGACGATCAGGTCGGTGTGGCCGAGACCGACCAGGATCTCCATGAGACGCGGATGCCAGAGACCGTCAGGACGCATGATCACTCCTTTGTTTGAGGAATTCGTCGACCTCCGTCCTGTTGGGGAACGAGGCCAGCCCGCCCCGGCTGGCCGCGGCGAGCGCTCCGGCCGCGCAGGCGCGGCGGACGGCTTCGCCGAGGTCCGGGACGCCGGTCGCCCGGGCCACGGTGAGGGCCGCGCAGAACGTGTCCCCCGCGCCGACCGCGTCGATGGCGTCCACCGGAAAGGCCGGGACGTGTTCGCTGTGCCCGTCCGAACCGGCGTAGACCGCACCCCGCGCGCCGAGCGTCACGACGACATCGGACGGCCCGAGGGAGCGCAGAGCGGCCGGATAGGCATGCGGATCCGGGCCCGCCGGACCCGACGGGGCGGCATCGAGCAGGCCCGCCGCCTCGACCTCGTTGACGATCAGCACATCCGCCTCCGCGATCAGGCCGCGAAGATCGTCTCCGATGACGTGCGGCAGCGGCGCCGCGTTGAGCACGACCTGCACACCTGCGGCACGGGCCAGCCGTGCGGCCGCCGTGCAGGTCGCGACCGGCACCTCCAGCTGGAGCAGCAGGGCGTCGGCGCGGGCCAGCCGTTCGGCCAGGCCGTCCAGGCAGTCAGGGCCGAGCTGTCCGTTGGCGCCCGGCGAGACGGTGATGATGTTGTCCCCGTCGGGGCCGATGACGATCAGCGCGGTGCCGGTGGCCGTGGCCACGGTGGCCACCGCCGAGGTGTCGACGCCGGCCGCGTCGAGCGCCCGGCGGGCCTGGCTGCCGAACTCGTCCGAGCCGACGCGGGCGACCATCGTCGTACTCGCGCCGAGCAGCCTGGCGGCGACCGCCTGGTTGGCGCCCTTGCCGCCGGCCCCGTGCTCCAGGTCACCGCCGGAGACGGTCTCGCCGGCCCGCGGCAGGTGCGGCACCCGGACCGAAAGGTCCATGTTGACGCTGCCGACGACCACGACGTTCGGTTCAGACATCTCCGTGCTCCCCGACTTGTGTCCGGGGCTGCGAGCGCACCGGCGGATCCGGGCTCACGGTGCCTCCGGGGCCACCACGTTCATCCGTCGCGCATCCATCGCGCCGGTCCCCGATCGCCGTATCGCCGCCCAGAGGATCGGGGCAGCCGCACGACCCGCGGGCGACGAGCGTCGCCTCGTGCGTGATGCGGCTGGGCGCGAGCTGCGGGTCACCGATCTTCGCCAGGAGCCACTCGACCGCCGAGCGTCCGAGGCTTTCGAACGGCTGACGCATCGTGGTCAGCGCGGGAACGGTGTAGGCGCTGGACTCGATACCGTCGAAGGCGCAGACGGCGAGGTCCCGCGGCACCCGCAGCCCCAGCTCGGCAGCGGCGCGCAGGACACCGAGCGCCTGCTGGTCGCTCGCCACGAACAGCGCTTCGGGGCGGTCCGGTCCTTCGAGCAGCGCGCGTCCGGCGCGGTATCCGGCCGCGTGGCCGAACGCCGCGTGCACCAGCATCCCGTCCTCGGAACTCAGCCCGGCTTCGGCAAGGGCCCGCCGCCAGCCGGCCACGCGGTCGACCGTTGGGTGGATGCCTTCGAGACCGGCGATGCAGCCGATCCTGGTGAGGCCATGGCCGAGCAGGTGCTTCGTGGCCTCGTACGCCCCACCCTCGTTGTCGACCACGACATGGGTCGCGCCCGGCAGATCCAGCTCCCGGTCGAGCACCAGGCGCGGCACCGTCGTCCCGGAGAGCTCGGTGATCCAGCTGCTCGCCCCATGCGCCGGGGCGACGATCAGGCCGTCCACCTGCCGGTCGATCAGCGTGTGGATGTACGAGGCCTCGCGGGCGTCGTCGTCCATCGCATTGCCCAGGAGCATGGTGTAGCCGGCCGTGAACGCGACGTCTTCAACTGCGCGGGCGAGTTCGGCGAAGAAGGGGTTGGAGTTGTCGGGCACGACCAGTCCGAGGGTCATGGTCCGCGACGTCTTCAGCGACCGGGCGACGGCGTTGGGCCGGTACCCGAGCTCCTTGATGGCCCGCTCGATCCGCTCTCGGGTAGCCGGCGCGACCCCGCGCGGACCGTCGTTGAGCACGTAACTCACCAGGGCCTCGGAGGTCCCCGCCAGCCGCGCCACATCGCGTCGCGTCACCATCCCGTCATCACCTCAACCTTCTTCAACTCGTGTTGACTACTCGTGTTGAGTCGAGAGTGTGCGGTTGTCCGGCCTTCATACACAAGTAGTGATCCCGAAACATTTCGGTAACGGGCCGCCCGTGCGGTCCGTCACGCCGGGAGTGCGAATCCTCCAGGCGGTCCAGCCAGGGGGCCTTAACGCCTCGCAGGGGCTTTCGCGGGATGACGCACCGAACGGAACCAAGGCATGCCGGGCCGAGGCGACCAGCCACGGTCCGACAGGCCTGGGACAATCGCGGCATGGCATCAACGTCCGGCGTCTCGGAGCTGCACCGCGAGAGGTGCGCCCGACGCCAGCCCGCAGATCTCGCCGAGCTCGCGGGCCCCGCCCTACGCGAGCGAGCTCCTGGGTTGGCCGATCCAGTGCTCGGCCATTGAACCGGTGAGGGCCGCCGGACCGGCGACGGCACTCACCGGAGTCATCGATCACATGGGGAGCGAGAGCAGGCGGACGTCTCCAGCAGGCCAATTCGCACCGTCGTGCAGTGGCGTCCACATGGTCCGCAGCGGCATGATCACGGGCCCTTCGGGCTGCTCGACGTGGACGTCCTGTTCAAGGGTGCGCCAGCCCAGTCGCTGGTAGAGCGGGACGAGGGGTGGCCGGCAGAAGAGAAGCCCGTGCTGGGGCCCCATCGTCCGTGCGTGGTCTAGGGCTGCCGACACGACCGACCGCGCCAGTCCGTGGCCCCGCAGGTCGGGAGCGACAGCCACCCCGCCGACGCCCACCACCTGTGTGCCGACACCGTCGATGGCTATGGGGAGTTGCAGCAGACCGGCGTGCGCGACCAGGCGGCCCTTCTGCCTGATACCGAAATGATCCTTCTTGGGCAGCCATGTCAATCCGGCGTCCGCGACGCCGAAGGGATCGGCACTTTCGCCGAGGATCTCGATCTGCTCGGTCTTCCTATACTCCATGAGCCGCACCACGGTTGGCGATGCGGACGAGTGGCGATCTGTCATCCCGCCATGATCCTGTTCGCGTCGACCCTGGCCAACTGAAGCGCCAAGGGCGGCCAGCCGAGGTGCTCGGCCGCACTGGCGCAGGCCCATGCGCAGACAGGTGCGGCCACCGCTGATCATCATCGTGACCGACCACCACGCTCACCTGCTCGCCGCCATCGTCGAGCTCGGCGGTGAGCTGGAGCTCCCGGCTACCCGTAACGGGCGCTTCAGGGGCGCGGTCATCCCAGAAGGCTGCGCGGTCAGC
>NZ_JBHWUU010000168.1:0-4974 GCF_042737375.1 Streptomyces sp. NPDC060000 | reverse complement strand
AGATATCGCGGTCCAGGTCTGAGAAGGTGAGGCCGCCGGGGGCGAGCGGACGTCGGGCCGGGGCGGGTGCGGGCTCGGGCTCGGGCTCGGGCTCGCCGGGCGGCTGGCGGAAGTCTCCCGCTCTCCGACAGCGCCGCGGTATCGCTGGACGACGATCGTGCCGTCCGGCGTCCACGTCGCCGTGTCCTGCGCCTCGGGACGGCGGGCGAACAGGGTGCTGAGCATGGGTGGTTCTCCTTCGGGATGGTCGTTGGTCAGGCCGCGAGTCGGTGTGTGGCCGGGGAGGTCATGACGGTTTCGGGGCTGGGCTCGTAGCCCTTGTCGCAGGGGTCGCAGACGCCCTGGGTGCGCAGCGGTACTGGCGCAGAGCACTTGTTCCGCAGCTGCCGTATTCCTGGGCGAGAAGGTTCGTTGGCCCCTTCTGCGTGGCCCTGAGCCGTGGGAATTCGCTGGTCGAAACCGGGCCCGTACGGGATGCTGCACGCGTGATCGAGCGAGAAGCCGCCGTTCGGGCTGTCGAAGAACAGCTGGAGCGCGACTATCAGCAATGGCGGGCTGTGAGCACGGACGCGGTGAGGATGGCTGTGGTCCGTGTCGAGGAGCACGAGCTGGTGTGGATCGTCTCGTGGCAGTCCGAGGAGTTCTCAAGCACTCGGAACTCGAAGTACATGCTGGTCGGCAATGGGCCGTACCTGGTCGACCGCGTCGACGGGGGACTACACCAGATCGGCGTCGTCTCCGCGGTAACCGGGGAGTGGGAGAACGACTACCGGGCCCGAATACGTGGGCTGCCGGTCCACACTGCAGTAGATGACCTGCACGATGCTCTCTGCGGAGTCGCCGCTACGCGCGGACGCGTGCACGCTGTGCGGACACTGCGCCAGAGGCTGCCGATGTTCTCGCCTGCGGAGGCCATCGAGTACGTGAGCGCCCTGCTGGACGGTGATGCGCCCGCGCGCCTCGTGGCCGTCGCCACCAAGGAACTCGTGGAGCCTCTCAACCCGGTACTTGCGGTGAGGACCATTTCGAGTGGAGCAGTGATCCGAACCGGTCAGAGACCCGACGGATGACGGGAAAGCCAGTCGGCATGCCGATCGCGCACCCGGTCCCGTTCCTCGGACGTGGCGAGGAAGACGTCGGCGCCACCGTCGTAGGGGTGATGGATGCGCTGCATCCGGGTGTCGGTGATGAGAACGCCCGCCACCCTGTCGTCGGCGATGTCTCGGAGCGACTCGTCGATGCAGCCTCGCCGCCAGGGCCGGCGGGCGGCGAAGAGGTGGGAGTACGTGCGGAACTCAGGGTCAGGATCGTCCTCCACCAGCAAGCTCTGCCAATAGCCCGTGACGGGTTGCGATGACGGAACCTCGGCTTCGGTCGTCCAGAGCGGAGTGATCACGTACACGTCCGCACCAGCGAACAACTCATCGAGGACGGTGTTGTAACGCTCCAGGACGACGGTGTACTCGCTCTCGTCGTCCGCGTACCGCTTCGACTCTGGCAAGCTGTGAAAACGTACCCAAAGGTCCCGATACGGGTCACGGAGCTTGTACCCAACCGGAGGGCAACTAGGCCAACGCCGCTGCCACAGCTCCGTCAAATCCGCCTGCCCGTCTCCAGACACCCGCCGCACTCGCCCCTCTCACGTATGGACTTACCGACGACCATGATGCCGGGGCTCACCCCCGAGGGAAACCGACTTCTCAGCTGTCACTTCGCGGGCTGCTGATGCGGCCCGGTCCAGTCGCGCTTGACGAATTTCGTCCAGTCCGTCGCGCTTGTGACCGTGAGGGCGGCGGACGAGGAGCGCAAGAATGGGATGGCCTCGTTTTGCACCAGCAAGGCAAGATCAGCCGTGTGATACGCGATCCTCGTGACGATGCCGAGTTGCTGGCTCTGGTTCGCCGCTATGTCACGCCCGAGCGGCGTTATCTGAAGCTCGGCGGCAGCTTGCTGCGCATGCAAAGTCCTGAGTGCGACCGATTCATGCGAGATCTCTGTGAAGACGCGGGACTCATCACCGCAGATGAGATCGCCAAGCTTCTTGAGGGCGGCTGGCGCGAACGACGAACTGCGGCTTGGCTCGTAGCTGTCTCCCGCCGGACCGAGTTCCGTGAGCGCCTCGGGGAACTCCTGCTGGCTAGCGAGGTCTGCTGTGCTGGGCTGGCCTATTGCGTGGCCCTGGCCAGCTTCGGAACGGCGCGCGACGCTGATCTGCTCGCTGCCTACCTTGATCGCTACCTCCGTCGCCCTGACCTCGGATACGACCAGACCGTCGTCATGGGCGCTCTCCAGTTCATCGACCTGAACCTTGGAGATGGCCAAGCCGACCGCTTCCGGGAACCGGGTGGCCTGTGGCAGCAGTGGCTTCAGGATGCACCTCACATGCAGGGCGACTCGGACCCACCCCCTTCTACTTGAGTCTTATTCGCCGGCTTTGCGCGTTCGTCGACGAATGCGCCGAGGCTCTATGACCGCCCGCATCTTGTGGTGGTCTCTCTGGACCATGGCCGCCGCCCGGGGGAGCGGTCAGATCTGTGTGCGGGACGCGATGTAGTCGAGCCAGTCGCGTCTGGCGTATCCGGTCCAGCGGGTGGCGTTGCTGATGCTGGTGCCGGTGAAGTCGGCGAGGACGGATGCCGGCAGGTCTGTGGCCAGTGCGAGACGAGCGTTGTTGCGGCCGGCGCGGGGCGCGATGCCGTCTCGGCGGAGCTTCAAGTTGAGGTAGGTGGCTCCGAGAGGGCGGGCGGGCTCCTGCCCGGGGAAGAGCCACGGTGTTGTGCTGGCTGTCTGATCGAGCTGCCAGCGTTCCTGGCACTGGTCGCGTTGCGCACGGACCAACCGGGCGACTTCGGGCGGCAGCGGAAGGCGATGGCCTGCGAGGTCGAGCGCCATCGTCTCGTTGTCGTCTATGACGTCGCGCACGGTGAGTTCGAGCAGTTTGGTGTGCTGCAGCCCGAAGAGGAGCGTCAGGGCACCAGCCGTACGAACATCGAGAGGCAGAGAATCGTCGCCGAGACAGCGGTGCAGCTGCTCGGCCTGCTCCTCGTCCGTCATGAAGACGCTGGGGGCGGCGATGCGTGCCCGGGGAACTACGAGTTCGCCGACAAGGCCCCGACCTCGCGCCCAGGTGACGAAGGCACGCACCTCACGACGTTCCACAGCCCCTTCCTCCAGCCACATCTCGAGTTCTGGCTGTGTGAGTTCCCCAAAGAGCGATGCCGTGCTCGTCGAGCCAGTCGAGCAGTTCCAGGGCCCGGCGCAGTCGCGATCGCATCTGGTGCTGTGTGCCGGCGCGTAGCGGGCGGTTCCGGTGGGCCCGGCTGATGCGGTGAAGCAGATACCAATGAGTGAAGGGGGTGACGAGCTGCCGCTGGGAGAGCGGTGCCTGGGCCAAGAGGGCGTCCGCCCAGCGGGGCAAGGCCTCCAATCGTTCATCGCGCGGCGGCAGCACCGCGGCGACGACGAGGACGTCGCGGATGTAGCGCGTGGTCGGCGTGTTGGGGAGATTGTCGAGCTGTTGGTGGGTGATCTCCTCATCGGAAATGGCTGGCTGGGACAGGAGGGCGGGCACTCCCGCGCGGGTCAGCCAATGCGCCACTCTGCGGGGGTGTCCTGCGGTGGCGAGAGCCGAGTGGAAGTTCTGCCGCTGTGCGGGGACCGCTTGATCTTGTCCTCCGAGAGCTTCGGCCAGTTGTTTCGTGGCGAAGCAGCGGGTGCACAACTGCTCGCGGAAGATGCTGTCGCTCGTGCCGCAGCGCTGGCACGCGTAGGTGAGATCGACTCCGGCGCAGGGTCCGCAGATGCCGGCCTCTGCTTCGGTGGTACCGATGAGTGGACGTTGCTCTTCGCACTGAGCGCAGGTGCCCGGAATACGGCAGCCTGGAGGCAGATGTAGAACCGCCTTCCGCGCTTGCCGCAGCTCTGTCTGGCGGCCATCGCCCGGTCCAGTGCCCACTCCTGAGCGAGCGTCGGCACCCTCTTGGGCGTCGCCGCGGTGAGGTCGTAGAGCCAGGCTCGGCGGCGGTGCGTGCATGACCACTGCGGGGCGTACCGGCAGCCCTTGCAGCGCAGGATGGCGACGATCTTGCCCCGGCCCGGGGACAGGGCCCGGGCCCGCAGCTGACGGCGCGTGACCAGATGGTCCGGGCACGCCCCTTGGTCGTACTCGGAAACCAGCGGGTTCGAGGGATCCGGCCGGTGTTCTTGAACGAACCCGCTGGCGTCGTGGTTGTTTTACCCGGGGGTGCCGCGCGGGTTCGGCTTTGGCGCCTGCGCGAAGATGGGCCTCCGATCGGTGGAGGGGCGTTGGGATGAGCTATGACCTGCAAGCAGTGATCGCTGGAGGAGAGGTGCTGCGCACCGCTTCGCGGGATCTGCCTGCTGCTCGGCTGGCGTCGCTCGGACAGGGCCTGTCGCTGATGCCGATGACAGCCGCCCTCTTCGATTCCGTCGCGGACGGCAGCGGTACGGGGGCTTTGGGGTTCTGGCGGCTGCCGGGAGGGTTCGAGAAGACCCTCGCTGACTGGTCGACCGTTGGGCCGGTGGCCTACGTGGAAGCCGAGTACTTCGGCGGTGTGGGCGAACAGCAGGCTGTCGTGTGGGATGGCGGCACCATCGTGCTGGGACCGCTCCATGTGCAGGAAGGCCAGCCCTTTCCGCTAGCCGGTAGCGCTATCTCGCAGGCACTTCGAAGACTGGGCGTCGTGGCGAGCGCTGGAGAGGACGAGTTCTCAGCTGCGGGATTGGACCGTCACCGACACGGTGAGGGATGGATCGCCTGAGCAGTAGCTTCCGGATTCCCGCATGAACGAGCGAGTTCCTGGCTCTGCTCACGGAATCTGCCCGTAACTGATCGTTTCAGAATGAGGTTCGGACTCGTCTCAAACACATGATGCTGCAGGCGAGTTGGAGCAGGCCGAGGTGGAGGTCGGCGCGTATCTCATAGCGGATGCGGAGCCGTTTGAACTGGTGGAG
>NZ_JBHWUU010000167.1:0-5029 GCF_042737375.1 Streptomyces sp. NPDC060000 | reverse complement strand
TGGGTGCGTCAGGTGCGTTGCCCGGTCCGTTTCGCCGACGCGGTGGGTGTCCTGTCCGGTGAGGGTGTGACGGGGTGTGTGGAGGTGGGCCCCGATGCGGTGCTGACGCCGATGGCGGAGCCGGCCGCGGCCGAGGGCATGCAGCTCGTGGCGCTGCAGCGCCGCGACCGCCCGAGCGTCCAGGCGCTGCTGGCCGGGCTGGGTGAACTGTGGACGGCCGGCACAGCCGTCGACTGGAACGCCCTGTTCGCACTCCAGGGCGGCCAGGCGTGCGACCTGCCCACCTACGCCTTCCAGCACCAGCGCTACTGGTACGTGCCCGGCGGCTCCGCCAAGGGTGTCGCCGAGGCCGGTCTGACGGCCCTCGAACACCCGCTGCTGGGCGCGGTCGTCCCCCTGGCGGGCGGACAGGGCTGGACGTTCACCGCGGCGCTGGGACCCGGCACGCAGCCGTGGCTCGCCGACCACGCGGCCTCGGGCACGGCCGTGGTGCCGGGAACCGCGTTCCTGGAGCTGGTCCGGGCCGCGGGCGAACACTGCGGTGCGCACCGGGTCGAGGAACTGACCATCGAGGCCCCGCTGGCGGTACCCGAGAGCGGCGAGGTCCGCATCCAATGCGCGGTCGACCCCGAATCCCGGGTCACCGTCTACGCCCAGGCCCGCCCCGACGACCCCTGGACACGGCACGCGACGGGCATCCTGCGCCCCACAACGGGCGGCGGCCGGGCCGGCGCACCCGATCTGAGCGTATGGCCCCCGGCCGGCGCGGTCGCGGTGGACCTGGACGAGCTGCAGGAGCGGCTGTCGGACAGCGGCTTCTCCTACGGGCCCGCCTTCCAGGGGCTGCGAGCGGCCTGGCGCAGGGGCGCGGAACTGTATGTCGAGGCCGCGCTGCCCGACGAACTGCACGGCGCGGCAGGTGAGTTCGCCATCCACCCCGCGCTGCTGGACGCGGTGCTGCGGCCCGCCGGCCTCGGGGCGCTCGAGGGGCGCGAGGGGCTGCCGTTCGTGTGGAGCGGCGTGGAGCTGAACGGCCGCGGCGCGAGCGGGCTGCGCGCCCGCTTCACCCCCGCCCGGGACAACGCCGTGGCCGTGGACCTGGCCGACGAATCCGGGACAGCGCTGGGGTTCGTGGAGTCCCTCGCCCTGCGCGCCGTGACCCTGGACCACCTCACGGGCCCGCGCCTGGACTCCCTCTACCGGCTGGACTGGGTCCCCGCACCGCACGGCGCCACCACCACGCCCGGGCACGCCTGGGCCGTGCTCGGCGACGACCGGCTCGCCGCCCACCTGGGCGAGCAGGCCCGCACCTACCCCGACCTGGACAGCCTGCGCACGGCGCTGCGCTCCGGCGACCCGGTGCCCGACGTCGTCACCGTCCTCCTGGACACAGCGGACACAGCGGACACGGCAGGCACGGCGGGCGCGGCGGATGCGGTGGATGAGGCGGGCGCGGTCGGCCGGCTGCTGGGGGAGAGCCTGACCCTGGCCCAGGAGTTCCTCGCCGAGGAGCGGCTCGGCTCCGCCACGCTGGCGGCCGTGCTGTGCGGGGACGGGATCGCCCAGGCCGCCGTCTGCGGCCTGCTGCGCTCGGCCCAGCAGGAGCACCCCGGACGCTTCACCCTGCTGGAGGCGCCCGGCCACGACGCGGCCGGCGAGCCGGCCGGCTCGCTCGCCGGCGCGCTGCGCGACGCGCTCGGCCACGGGGAGCCGTGGTCGGCACTGCGCGAGGCACAAGCCCTGGTACCGCGCCTGGTCCGGGCCCCCGCCCCCGCACCGCAGCCGGACTTCGTCTCCTACGATCCGCACGGCACGACCCTGATCACCGGCGGCACCGGATCGCTCGGTGCCCTCTTCGCCCGGCACCTGGTGGCCACCCACGGGGTGCGCAAACTGCTGCTCGTCAGCCGCAGCGGCGAACAGGCCGACGGCGCGGCCGCGTTGAGGGACGAACTGACCGGGCTCGGCGCCGAGGTGAGCGTGGCCGCCTGCGACGTGTCGGACCGCTCTGCCCTGACCCGGCTGCTGGACGGCGTAGCGGACCTGACCGCCGTGGTGCACACGGCGGGCGTCGTGGACGACTGCGGCTTCACGTCCCTGACCCCCGAACGGATCGGCACCGTCCTGCGCGCCAAGGCGGACGGCGCGCTGCATCTGCACGAACTGACCCAGGACCGTCCCCTCTCGGCGTTCGTCATGTTCTCGTCCGCGGCAGGCGTCCTGGGCGGCGGCGGACAGGGCAACTACGCCGCCGCGAACGCCGTCCTGGACGCACTCGCCCGCCGCCGGCGCGCGGCGGGCCTGCCCGGCACCTCGCTGGCCTGGGGCTGGTGGGAGCAGGACGGCGGCATGACCGGCAACCTCTCACCGGCCGATGTGCAGCGGCTGACCAGGTCGGGCATGCTGCCCCTCTCGCCCGCCGAGGGCGGCGCGCTGTTCGACGCGGCCCTGCAACGGCCCGAGCCGGTCCTGGTACCGGCCCGGCTCGACCTGCGCCGGCTCAGGGAGACGGCCGGCTCGGCGTCCTTCCCGAGCGTGCTGCGCGCCCTGGCCCCGGCACCCAAGCGCGCCACCGGCCCGGGACCGGACGCCTTCCAGGCACGCATCAGGCACCTGCCGGACGCCGAGCGCCTCGAGGCGCTGCTGGTGCTCGTACGCGAACACGTCGCGACGGTGCTCGCGCACACCCCGGCGG
The DNA here is from genome assembly GCF_042737375.1 of Streptomyces sp. NPDC060000. NCBI lineage: Bacteria > Bacillati > Actinomycetota > Actinomycetes > Kitasatosporales > Streptomycetaceae > Streptomyces > Streptomyces sp. NPDC060000. The sequence continues at coordinate 2,334 of NZ_JBHWUU010000167.1, read as the reverse complement.
CCGTGGAGCCCGGCCGGGGGTTCCTGGACCTCGGATTCGACTCGCTCACCGCCATGGAACTGCGCAACCGCCTCGGCGAGGTGACGGGACTGCGGCTGCCCGCCACCTTGATCTTCGACCACCCGAGCCCCCTCGCCCTGGCCCGCTACCTGGACGCGGAACTGGGCCCGGACCAGGGCGACGGGATGCAGGACGTCCACGCCGGCATCGACTCACTGGCACGGCTGCTCGCGTCCGCGAGCCCCGGCGAGACGGACCGCGGCCATGTCGTGGCCCGGCTGCGCGCCCTGTGGGCCGAATGGAGCCCCGGCTCAGGCGACGCCCCCGACCACCAGGACGTGGCCGACGCGAGCGCGGACGAACTGCTCGAACTGCTCGACGACGAGCTCGGACAAATCTGAGCCCGGCCCACCGACTCACCTGGCGGGGAACCCATGGCTGATGACCGCAAACTGATCGACTACCTCAAGCGCGCCACACTCGACCTGCGCGAGGCCAAGCGCCGTATCGACCACCTCGAGGAGGCCCGCCGCGAGCCGATCGCCATCGTCGGCATGGCGTGCCACTACCCGGGCGGCGTCGAAACCCCCGAGGAACTGTGGCACCTCGTCGACGACGGCGTCGACGCCGTCTCGGAGTTCCCCGGGGAACGCGGCTGGGACCCCTCCGCGCTCTACGACCCCGACCCCGACGCCGTCGGCCGGACGACGTCCACCCGGGGCGGCTTCCTGCACCGGGCCCACCACTTCGACCCCGCCTTCTTCGGCATCGCGCCGCGCGAGGCGCTCGCCATGGACCCCCAGCAGCGGCTGCTCCTGGAGACGTCCTGGGAGGCACTGGAAAGCGCCGGCATCCTGCCGGACGCACTGCGGGGCAGCCCGACGGGCGCGTACCTGGGCGTCATGTACAACGACTACGGCACCCGCCTGAACCCCGCCCCGGACGGCTTCGAAGGCCACCTGGCCAACGGCAGCGCGCCCAGCATGGCCTCGGGCCGCATCGCCTACACCCTCGGCCTCGAGGGCCCCGCGGTGACGCTGGACACCGCGTGCTCGTCGTCGCTGGTCGCCCTGCACCTGGCCGTGCAGTCGCTGCGCCGCGGCGAATGCGCCATGGCGCTGGCCGGCGGCGTGACCGTGATGGCCAGCCCGATCGCCTTCATCGAGTTCAGCCGCCAGCGGGGCCTCGCCCCCGACGGGCGCTGCAAGGCCTTCGCGGAGGCCGCCGACGGCACCGGCTGGGCCGAGGGCGTGGGCGTCCTCGTCCTTCAGCGTCTCTCGGACGCGCAGCGCGCGGGGCACCGGGTGCTGGCCGTGATCCGCGGCACGGCCGTCAACCAGGACGGCGCCTCCAGCGGCCTGACCGCCCCGAACGGCCCCTCGCAGCAGCGGGTGATCCGCCAGGCCTGGGCGGACGCGGGTGTGTCGGGCGCCGAGGTGGATGCCGTGGAGGCGCACGGCACCGGCACCGCCCTCGGCGACCCGATCGAAGCGCAGGCGCTGCTGGCGACCTACGGGCAGGGCCGCGACACCCAGCGCCCGCTGTGGCTGGGGTCGCTGAAGTCGAACATCGGCCACGCCCAGGCGGCGGCGGGGGTGGGCGGCATCATCAAGATGGTGCAGGCGCTGCGGCACGAGGTGCTGCCGAAGACGCTGCATGTGGACGCGCCGTCGTCGAAGGTCGACTGGTCCTCGGGTGCGGTGGAGCTGCTGACCGAGGCGCGGCCGTGGCCGCGGGGTGAGCGGCCGCGGCGGGCGGCGGTGTCCTCGTTCGGGATCAGCGGCACCAACGCCCACGTGATAGTCGAGGAGGCACCCCGGCCACCCCGGGCGCCCGATGCTCAGCCCCAGGAGCGGCCCGCCGTGGTGCCGTGGGTGGTGTCGGGCCGGACGGAGGCGGCGCTGCGGGCTCAGGCGGGCCGGCTGGCCGGGTATGTTGCTGCCCGGCCCGGCCTGGAACCGGCCGCGGTGGGACAGGCACTGAACACGACACGCACCGCGTTCGAGCGGCGTGCGGTGGTGTGGGGCCGGCAGCCGGATGAACTGCTGGCCGCCCTGACCGCCCTGGCCGAGCAGAAGAAGGCCGCGAACCTGGTCCAGGGCGCGCCGCGGCCGACGGGTGCCACCGCGGTGCTGTTCTCCGGCCAGGGTGCCCAACGTCCTGGTATGGGACGGGAGTTGTATGAGGGTTTCCCGGTGTTCGCGCGGTCGGTGGACGAGTCCTGTGCGCTGCTGGACGTCCTGCTGGAGCGTCCGGTGCGGGAGGTGATGTTCGGCGAGGGCGGCCCGCACGGTGATCCGCACGGTGATCCGGGCGGTGATCCGGAGGGTGATC
>NZ_JBHWUU010000166.1:0-5191 GCF_042737375.1 Streptomyces sp. NPDC060000 | reverse complement strand
ACCAGGGCACCCCCATCGAGGCCGCCTGCCGCATCATCATCCTCGAAGACCAACTCGAAGAAGCCCAGCGCCTCAACGCCGAACACCACCGCACCGCAACCCCGCACCCGGCCGGCGTCTGACCCGCACTTCACGGCGACGCCGTCTCGGCCTGTCTGCTGTTCGGTACCAGCGCGGTTCCTGATCATCGCCGGCATCTACACCCCGCTGGCGGTCCTGCTGCTGTCCGTGGTGTGGGCAGGCGCACTGGCCGGTATCGAGGGACACTGCCGGCGACGGCGACGGCGACGGCGACGGCGGCAGCCGGCAGCCAGGAGGTTGCATGGTCCGCTCAATCACCCACCGCCGAAACCGGATGCTCAAGTGGCGGACGTATGTGCCGGAGGCGGCGTACCGCAGGGTCTGCGAGCTGAACGGGCCGAGTGTGATGCACGAGCCTGTTACGGCCGAGGCAGTGGTGTGGAGCGTGCGATGCGGAATCCCACGTCGTCGATCCGGAAGGTCGGGTGGCTGCGCCGCCGTACCGACGCCCGGCAGCTCCAGTGCGCGTCGGCCCATCCACCACCACGGAGCACCCGGTAGGCGCCGTACACCTCGGCGTCGTAGACGTCCCAGCACCAGTCCCACACATTGCCCAGCATGTCGTGCAGACCCCATGCGTTGGGCTGCCTGCCGCCGACGGCATGGATCCGCCCATCGGAGTTGCCTTGGTACCAGGCGACCTCGTCGAGCCGGCCGTACCGCGCGCCGGTAGTCCCCGCACGACAGGCGTGCTCCCATTCGGCCTCGGTCGGCAGCCGGTACCCGTCCGCGGAGGTGTCCCATTCGGCCGTCTCGGCGTCGACGCACAGGACATACGCGGGCGTCAGCCCCTCGCGCCGGGACAAGGCGTTACAGAACTGGACGGCGTCCCACCACGAAACGCCCTCAACCGGCAGCCGCTCGCCTTGGGCGGTACTCGGCCGCCGGCCTGTGATCAGTGCGTACCAGGACTGGGTGACCGGGAACGCCGACATCTGAAACGGCGCGACCTCGACCGGCCAACTGCTCTGCGTCCGCCGGTCCGACAGCGTCACCCGTCCCGACGGGACGGCAACCATCTCGTTTCCTGCCCCCGCGTCCACAACGGACCACCCTACCGGCGTCTTCCTGTCGCTCTGCCGATCTCTCCGAGGGATCTGAGGAGACCGCGGAGCCGTTGCCGCCAGTGCCCAGCACCTCCGTCCGCTCAGCGGTGGAGCCAGATCAACTTCGTACGCCGTGGAGCCACTTCTCGTCCGTGCGGTGGAGCCCGAAGAAGCGCTACAAACAACCAGGTGTGCAGCGCCGAAGGCCGTTGCCCCACGATCTGCCGTCGCCGGTGGCCCGTACCAACCGAGTCGTCAAAGCCGACCATCTGCGACCAGCGTCCATCTGAGCGAAATCTCCGGATGCTGCGGTGCCGTGGAGCACGAAGGCCGGGAGCCGCGAAGAGCATGGCTCCCAGCGGACCGGTCACCCGTCCGGGCCTCTACCGATGTTGTGGAGCTGCGATGAGGCACCCCTGCCTGGCTGCTGTTGCATGTACCGCTGCCTTTGTGGCACTCGCCACCGGCGCGAGCGGCTGCTCCAGCGGTGGTGGTTCGTCGTCGTCCTCGTCGTCGGCTACGCCGTCGAGTGGGGCAACGAGCGCTGTTCCCGGTTACGGTAAAAGCCCGTCCGCACCGGCGAGCAGCGCCTCGACCGGCGCGCAGACCATGGTCAAGACCGCCACGGCTGACAAGCTCGGCACGATCTTGGTCGACGCGAAGGGCCGCACCCTCTACCTGTTCGAGGCGGACAAGTCGACGCAGTCGACCTGTAACGGTGCGTGCGCCTCGGCCTGGCCGCCGCTGCTTACGGCCGGTGCCCCAACGGCAGGCGGCTCGGCCAAGTCCGCGCTGCTGGGCACGACCAAGCGGTCCGACGGCAACACCCAGGTCACCTATCACGGGCATCCGCTGTACGGGTATGCCGGAGACTCCGGGCCGGGCGACACGAACGGTCAGGGCCTCAACCAGTTCGGCGCCGCCTGGTACGTGCTCAACGTCAGTGGCGAGAAGGTGGATCTGAGCTGACGACCGCCGACGCTGCGGCACCCGGACCGTTGCCGGGGCAGCCGTCCGAAACGACCGTGGGGGTGGTGTCGTAGGTGCTGCTCCACCAACCCGCGTCTGGCCGCACGCGCAGCTGGTGCCCGATCATCCTGAAACGTTGCCCTCCGGGTGGATCAATTTCTGTGCCCGCGAAGTGAGAGTTTGGCGGACCATGTAGTGAGAGTTTTTGCCGCGCTGAGCGGAGTGGAATTATGTAACGTGCGCAGGCCGTTCCAGCGTGCTACTGTCTATCTAAGTTGCAGTTGTGGTTCCCAAAACTTCAAGTGCCCCCATCAGGCTCTGCCGGGTGGGAGCGCTTTTGTATTTCCGGTCATTTCCGGGCGGGGTAATCATCGCGGCGACACGGCGTTCGCGCAGTGCGGATTCCGATGTACTGCCCCAAAGGAGATATGACATGGCTGCTGGTACCGTGAAGTGGTTCAACGCGGAAAAGGGCTTCGGCTTCATCGAGCAGGACGGTGGCGGCGCTGACGTGTTCGCCCACTACTCGAACATCGCCGCGCAGGGCTTCCGTGAGCTGCTCGAGGGTCAGAAGGTGACCTTCGACATCGCGCAGGGCCAGAAGGGCCCGACGGCCGAGAACATCGTTCCGGCCTGACGCTGACGCACAATCCGTAGCTGGGGCCCGCATCCTTCGGGGTGCGGGCCCCAGCTGCACGCGTTTCCCGCGATGGTTTCACCCGCGGGACGACTCGGAGGAATCCGCAGTCTCACCACACGTGGTCTCCTCCTTCAGAGATGCAGTCGGATCCTGAAGAGCTGCACCGCAGCCGACGCCTGGAATTTACATCTCCAGCACGTCACCATTTCCCCCCCTGTGCCCCCGGAAATTTCCGCCGGCCAGATTTGCTTTCTTTTGCCACCGGCCCATACTTGCAATTCTCCATGCCACTCATCGCAGCGGGAATTCCTTGATATGTGCCACATCGAGGAAGGTTCCGCATGAACCGCACGTACACGAACGACCGCTCCGCCCGTAACGGCAGCGCCGACGCCGGAAGGGGCGGCAGCCGCTTCGGCTCGCAGACACCGCGCCGTTCCGGCGGCCCTGCCCGTTCCGGCGGTTACGGCCGCCGGCCCGCCGCAGTGCAAGGTGAGTTCGCGCTGCCCAGGACGATCACCCCCGCGCTGCCCGCCGTCGAGGGCTTCGCCGATCTCGACATGCCCGAGCAGCTGCTGGCCGAACTCGGCAGGCAAGGGGTGAGCGCACCGTTCCCGATCCAGGGAGCGACGCTGCCGAACTCCCTGGCGGGCCGTGACGTCCTGGGCCGCGGACGCACCGGTTCCGGCAAGACCCTCGCCTTCGGCCTCGCCCTGCTCGCCCGCACCGCTGGACAGCGTGCCGAGCCCCGCCAGCCGCTGGGGCTGATCCTCGTACCGACGCGTGAGCTGGCGCAGCAGGTGACCGACGCCCTCACGCCGTACGCCCGCTCCGTCAAGCTGCGGCTCGCCACGGTGGTGGGCGGAATGCCGATCGGCAGGCAGGCCGGCGCGCTGCGCGGCGGGGCCGAGGTCGTCGTCGCGACCCCAGGCCGGCTCAAGGACCTCATCGACCGCGGCGACTGCCGGCTGAACCACGTGGGCATCACGGTGCTGGACGAGGCCGACCAGATGGCCGACATGGGTTTCATGCCCCAGGTCACCGCGCTGCTCGACCAGGTGCGTCCGGAGGGGCAGCGGATGCTGTTCTCCGCCACCCTGGACCGTAACGTCGACCTGCTGGTGCGCCGCTATCTGACCGACCCCGTCGTGCACTCGGTCGACCCGTCGGCCGGTGCGGTCACGACCATGGAGCACCACGTCCTGCACGTCCACGGCGCCGACAAGCACGCCGCCACGACCGAGATCGCCGCCCGCGACGGCCGCGTGATCATGTTCCTGGACACCAAGCACGCCGTCGACCGGCTGACCCAGGACCTGCTCAACAGCGGAGTACGGGCCGCCGCGCTGCACGGCGGCAAATCACAGCCGCAGCGCACTCGCACGCTGGCGCAGTTCAAGACGGGGCACGTCACCGTGCTGGTGGCGACCAACGTCGCGGCGCGCGGCATCCACGTCGACAACCTCGACCTCGTCGTCAACGTCGATCCGCCGACCGACCACAAGGACTACCTCCACCGCGGCGGCCGGACCGCCCGCGCCGGCGAGTCCGGCAGCGTCGTCACCCTCGTCACACCGAACCAGCGCCGAGGCATGGTCCGCCTGATGTCGGACGCCGGAATCCGGCCGCAGACCACCCAGATCCGCGCGGGCGACGAGGCCCTGAACCGGATCACCGGAGCCCAGGCCCCGTCCGGCATCCCGGTCGTCATCACCGCACCGGTGGTCGAACGCCCCAAGCGCAGCGCCTCCTCCCGAGGCCGACGCCGCCCCGCCTCGGCGACCCGGCGCGCCCCCGTACGCCAGTTTGACGCGGTGGCCTAGAAAACCGACCTCACTGCCGTTCGCGACAGCTCCGTCTGCACGGACCGCGTCCGCCCGCGCGGCATCCTCGGCGACCACGGATCGGTCACCTCACCTGTGAGCACGACGGCCGAAGCCGAGCATGCGATGCGCTCCCGTCGGCTCGGTGCCCAGCGAGTCGGCGACGAGCAAGGCAGTGCCCGGGCATCCTCGCCCTCTCGCTGAAACGCCTCACCCCCGGTCGGACCCTTCTCCCCTTCTCTCTGTGAGGCCACATGCGCTGCGTCATCGCCCGCTTCCCCTTCGAGCTCACCAAGGGCGGGGTGCTGGAATCGATGAAGGGCATCAAGCCCGAACCGGCCACCGGCGAATCCGTGATCATCGGCCGCCGTCACTACCCCGTCAAGCAAGTCGGCCAGGTCATCACCCGCCAGGACCGCCGTGACTTCAGCGCCGCCGAAGTCCTCCGGGCCATGGCCACGCTCGGCTTCACCTGCCGCGCCGTCCCCAAGGCCGCGCCCCTGGGCATCCTCGGCTCGCTGCAGGAAGCCTCCGCGATGCTCGGCACCCCCGCCGCGGTCTGACCGAGGGAACCAGGCACAAGCCCGGCACCTGAACAGCAGTGCGGGCCCGACCGGCGTACCGGTCGGGCC
>NZ_JBHWUU010000165.1:0-5247 GCF_042737375.1 Streptomyces sp. NPDC060000 | reverse complement strand
CAGCCGCACCACACCGTGACCATGGCATGGGGCTGTTCGTGGTTTCAGAACCAACACAGTGGACGCGAGCAACTGAGGACAAGCCCTCGGCCTATTAGTACCAGTCAGCTTCACCCATTACTGGGCTTCCACATCCGGCCTATCAACCCAGTCGTCTACTGGGAGCCTTAACCCCTCAAGGGGGTGGGAATACTCATCTCGAAGCAGGCTTCCCGCTTAGATGCTTTCAGCGGTTATCCCTCCCGAACGTAGCCAACCAGCCATGCCCTTGGCAGAACAACTGGCACACCAGAGGTTCGTCCGTCCCGGTCCTCTCGTACTAGGGACAGCCCTTCTCAATATTCCTGCGCGCGCAGCGGATAGGGACCGAACTGTCTCACGACGTTCTAAACCCAGCTCGCGTACCGCTTTAATGGGCGAACAGCCCAACCCTTGGGACCGACTCCAGCCCCAGGATGCGACGAGCCGACATCGAGGTGCCAAACCATCCCGTCGATATGGACTCTTGGGGAAGATCAGCCTGTTATCCCCGGGGTACCTTTTATCCGTTGAGCGACGGCGCTTCCACAAGCCACCGCCGGATCACTAGTCCCGACTTTCGTCCCTGCTCGACCCGTCGGTCTCACAGTCAAGCTCCCTTGTGCACTTACACTCAACACCTGATTGCCAACCAGGCTGAGGGAACCTTTGGGCGCCTCCGTTACTCTTTAGGAGGCAACCGCCCCAGTTAAACTACCCATCAGACACTGTCCCTGATCCGGATCACGGACCCAGGTTAGACATCCAGCACGACCAGAGTGGTATTTCAACGACGACTCCACAACCACTGGCGTGGCCGCTTCAAAGTCTCCCACCTATCCTACACAAGCCGAACCGAACACCAATATCAAACTATAGTAAAGGTCCCGGGGTCTTTCCGTCCTGCTGCGCGAAACGAGCATCTTTACTCGTAGTGCAATTTCACCGGGCCTATGGTTGAGACAGTCGAGAAGTCGTTACGCCATTCGTGCAGGTCGGAACTTACCCGACAAGGAATTTCGCTACCTTAGGATGGTTATAGTTACCACCGCCGTTTACTGGCGCTTAAGTTCTCAGCTTCGCCACCCCGAAGAGTGACTAACCGGTCCCCTTAACGTTCCAGCACCGGGCAGGCGTCAGTCCGTATACATCGCCTTACGGCTTCGCACGGACCTGTGTTTTTAGTAAACAGTCGCTTCTCGCTGGTCTCTGCGGCCACCCCCAGCTCGAGGAGCAAGTCCTCTCACCAGACGTGGCCCCCCTTCTCCCGAAGTTACGGGGGCATTTTGCCGAGTTCCTTAACCATAGTTCACCCGAACGCCTCGGTATTCTCTACCTGACCACCTGAGTCGGTTTAGGGTACGGGCCGCCATGAAACTCGCTAGAGGCTTTTCTCGACAGCATAGGATCATCCACTTCGCCACAATCGGCTCGGCATCAGGTCTCAGCCTTAATGTGTGACGGATTTGCCTATCACACGGCCTACACCCTTACCCCGGGACAACCACCGCCCGGGATGGACTACCTTCCTGCGTCACCCCATCACTCACCTACTGCAAGTCTGGTCCGTCGGCTCCACCACTTTCCTTTCCCCGAAGGGTCCGGAACGGCTTCACGGACTTAGCATCGCCTGGTTCAGTGTTTGACGCTTCACAGCGGGTACCGGAATATCAACCGGTTATCCATCGACTACGCCTGTCGGCCTCGCCTTAGGTCCCGACTTACCCTGGGCAGATCAGCTTGACCCAGGAACCCTTAGTCAATCGGCGCACACGTTTCTCACGTGTGTATCGCTACTCATGCCTGCATTCTCACTCGTGAACCGTCCACAACTACCTTCCGGTGCTGCTTCACCCGGCACACGACGCTCCCCTACCCATCACAGCAGGCGTTGGCCCTATTGCTGCAATGACACGACTTCGGCGGTACGCTTGAGCCCCGCTACATTGTCGGCGCGGAATCACTAGACCAGTGAGCTATTACGCACTCTTTCAAGGGTGGCTGCTTCTAAGCCAACCTCCTGGTTGTCTGTGCGACTCCACATCCTTTCCCACTTAGCGTACGCTTAGGGGCCTTAGTCGATGCTCTGGGCTGTTTCCCTCTCGACCATGGAGCTTATCCCCCACAGTCTCACTGCCGCGCTCTCACTTACCGGCATTCGGAGTTTGGCTAAGGTCAGTAACCCGGTAGGGCCCATCGCCTATCCAGTGCTCTACCTCCGGCAAGAAACACACGACGCTGCACCTAAATGCATTTCGGGGAGAACCAGCTATCACGGAGTTTGATTGGCCTTTCACCCCTAACCACAGGTCATCCCCCAGGTTTTCAACCCTGGTGGGTTCGGTCCTCCACGAAGTCTTACCTCCGCTTCAACCTGCCCATGGCTAGATCACTCCGCTTCGGGTCTTGAGCGTGCTACTGAAACGCCCTGTTCGGACTCGCTTTCGCTACGGCTGCCCCACTCGGGTTAACCTCGCAACACACCGCAAACTCGCAGGCTCATTCTTCAAAAGGCACGCAGTCACGACGCACCGAGCAAGCTCGATGCGCGACGCTCCCACGGCTTGTAGGCACACGGTTTCAGGTACTATTTCACTCCGCTCCCGCGGTACTTTTCACCATTCCCTCACGGTACTATCCGCTATCGGTCACCAGGGAATATTTAGGCTTAGCGGGTGGTCCCGCCAGATTCACACGGGATTTCTCGGGCCCCGTGCTACTTGGGTGTCTCTCAAACGAGCCGTTGATGTTTCGACTACGGGGGTCTTACCCTCTACGCCGGACCTTTCGCATGTCCTTCGCCTACATCAACGGTTTCTGACTCGTCTCACAGCCGGCAGACTGTGAAAGAGAGATCCCACAACCCCGCACACGCAACCCCTGCCGGGTCTCACACGTATACGGTTTGGCCTCATCCGGTTTCGCTCGCCACTACTCCCGGAATCACGGTTGTTTTCTCTTCCTGCGGGTACTGAGATGTTTCACTTCCCCGCGTTCCCTCCACACTGCCTATGTGTTCAGCAGCGGGTGACAGCCCATGACGACTGCCGGGTTTCCCCATTCGGAAACCCCCGGATCAAAGCCTGGTTGACGACTCCCCGGGGACTATCGTGGCCTCCCACGTCCTTCATCGGTTCCTGGTGCCAAGGCATCCACCGTGCGCCCTTAAAAACTTGGCCACAGATGCTCGCGTCCACTGTGCAGTTCTCAAACAACGACCAGCCACCCATCACCCCCAACCTGAGCTGGAGTTCACTGGGGCCGGCATCAGAAGGACGAGCAACGCTCGTACCCTCAGACACCCAACAGCGTGCCCGGCACCCTCGCCACTCATGATCAGCTTTCCACGCTCCGAAGAGCAGTACTTGCAGCCCGAGATGACTGAGAGTGCCGAATAATCAACGTTCCACCCATGAGCAACCAGCACCGGACGTACGCCGATGTACTGGCCTCTGACCGGGCAAGCCCGGTAAGAAGTGCTCCTTAGAAAGGAGGTGATCCAGCCGCACCTTCCGGTACGGCTACCTTGTTACGACTTCGTCCCAATCGCCAGTCCCACCTTCGACAGCTCCCTCCCACAAGGGGTTGGGCCACCGGCTTCGGGTGTTACCGACTTTCGTGACGTGACGGGCGGTGTGTACAAGGCCCGGGAACGTATTCACCGCAGCAATGCTGATCTGCGATTACTAGCAACTCCGACTTCATGGGGTCGAGTTGCAGACCCCAATCCGAACTGAGACCGGCTTTTTGAGATTCGCTCCACCTCACGGTTTCGCAGCTCTTTGTACCGGCCATTGTAGCACGTGTGCAGCCCAAGACATAAGGGGCATGATGACTTGACGTCGTCCCCACCTTCCTCCGAGTTGACCCCGGCAGTCTCCTGTGAGTCCCCATCACCCCGAAGGGCATGCTGGCAACACAGAACAAGGGTTGCGCTCGTTGCGGGACTTAACCCAACATCTCACGACACGAGCTGACGACAGCCATGCACCACCTGTACACCGACCACAAGGGGGGCACTATCTCTAATGCTTTCCGGTGTATGTCAAGCCTTGGTAAGGTTCTTCGCGTTGCGTCGAATTAAGCCACATGCTCCGCTGCTTGTGCGGGCCCCCGTCAATTCCTTTGAGTTTTAGCCTTGCGGCCGTACTCCCCAGGCGGGGAACTTAATGCGTTAGCTGCGGCACCGACGACGTGGAATGTCGCCAACACCTAGTTCCCACCGTTTACGGCGTGGACTACCAGGGTATCTAATCCTGTTCGCTCCCCACGCTTTCGCTCCTCAGCGTCAGTAATGGCCCAGAGATCCGCCTTCGCCACCGGTGTTCCTCCTGATATCTGCGCATTTCACCGCTACACCAGGAATTCCGATCTCCCCTACCACACTCTAGTCTGCCCGTATCGAATGCAGACCCGGGGTTAAGCCCCGGGCTTTCACATCCGACGCGACAGACCGCCTACGAGCTCTTTACGCCCAATAATTCCGGACAACGCTTGCGCCCTACGTATTACCGCGGCTGCTGGCACGTAGTTAGCCGGCGCTTCTTCTGCAGGTACCGTCACTTTCGCTTCTTCCCTGCTGAAAGAGGTTTACAACCCGAAGGCCGTCATCCCTCACGCGGCGTCGCTGCATCAGGCTTTCGCCCATTGTGCAATATTCCCCACTGCTGCCTCCCGTAGGAGTCTGGGCCGTGTCTCAGTCCCAGTGTGGCCGGTCGCCCTCTCAGGCCGGCTACCCGTCGTCGCCTTGGTGAGCCATTACCTCACCAACAAGCTGATAGGCCGCGGGCTCATCCTTCACCGCCGGAGCTTTTAACCCCCACCCATGCGAGTGGAAGTATTATCCGGTATTAGACCCCGTTTCCAGGGCTTGTCCCAGAGTGAAGGGCAGATTGCCCACGTGTTACTCACCCGTTCGCCACTAATCCCCACCGAAGTGGTTCATCGTTCGACTTGCATGTGTTAAGCACGCCGCCAGCGTTCGTCCTGAGCCAGGATCAAACTCTCCGTGAATGTTTTCCCGTAATCGGGACGACACCACGAGAGCGGAACAGCCAGGCGGAATAAGCCCGGCCGTTCACAGCGTCCTCGCTGTGTTTTGTTTCAAAGGAACCTCATCCTCGGCTATCACTGCCGGGGACGGGGTATCAACATATCTGGCGTTGATTTTTGGCACGCTGTTGAGTTCTCAAGGAACGGACGCTTCCTTTGTACTCACCCGATACTCTC
>NZ_JBHWUU010000164.1:0-5804 GCF_042737375.1 Streptomyces sp. NPDC060000 | reverse complement strand
AGATATCGCGGTCCAGGTCTGAGAAGGTGAGGCCGCCGGGGGCGAGCGGACGTCGGGCCGGGGCGGGTGCGGGCTCGGGCTCGGGCTCGGGCTCGGGCTCGGGCTCGCCGGGCGGCTGGCGGAAGTCGGCGCCCTGCTCGACCGGCATCAGCCGGCGCCCACCCGCCTGGGCGGGTACGGGAGCGTCGGAAGCGGGCTCGGAGAAGGCGGGCAGCGAGAGCGGTCGACGGTCGGCCGCGACGAACGCCCAGGTTCGGGGCGCCGAGTGCTCAGTATTCGCGAACTCAGGCGCTTTTGCACAAGTGGGACCAGTTCATCACCCGCGACCTCTGACCGCCCGCCAGCGGGCCGGGGCACCCAGGGTGCGCCCGGCCCAACCCCAGAACTCCCCGCCCGGCTCGGTCTGCATGCCCAGGGCCTTCGCGGCGCGGGCATGGTGGGCGCGCATGCGCTGTTCCGTGTTCGGATCAGGGGGAGGCGAGTACACCAGTAGCCTCCCTCAATCGGGTGGTATCCAGGCGACAGCGGCCCCGCGACGACGCGCAGTTACACGGTGTGGCCGACGGGTCGTGCTGTCAGCCGGCCAGGACAACCGGCTGCGGCGGTGTGCGTCCTGCGGCGACGGCCGCGACCAGGTCGGCGAGGCCTACGGGGTAGACCGTCTCCTGACCGGTGCGCAGTTCGGTCAGGGTCCACCAGCGGTGCTCGCGGATGTTGTCGGGCTGCGTCGCACGGGCCGGGTCGACATCGGCTGCGGAGACGCGGGTGAGGAAGTACAACTCCACCTGCCGTACTTCGCGCCCGCCGACCAGATGATCCTTGGTGCGCTCCGCGAGCTGGGGCCCGAGCTCGATCGCCTTCTCGTCGACGCCAAGCTCTTCACCCAGCTCACGGAGGGCTGCCGTGGCGTGGTCCTCACCCTGCTCCAGGGAGCCGCCAGGCGTCGCCCAGAAGTCGCCGTTCTCGTCGTAGCGCAGCAGCAGGACGCGGTCGTCTGCATCCATGACGATGGCGCGGGCTGCTTCCCTCAGTGGCGGCGTGGAGGTCGTCTTGCCTTCCATGTGGCAGCCCCCAGAGGGGGGTCAGGACCGTTCGACCAGGTATGGGCCGATGCACGCCGCGTCCAGGTCACAGGCCTGGAGGAGGGCGAGGGCGTGGGCTGGGGTTTCGACGATGGGTTCGCGGTCGTTGAAGGACGTGTTCAGGACGACGGGCACTCCGGTGAGCTGGTGGAAGTGCTCGATCAAGGCCCCGTACGCGGGGGCGGTGGCCGGGTCGAGGTCTGGACGCGGGCGGTGCCGTCGACGTGCACGACTGCGGCGATCATGTCGGCGTGGTCGGGGCGGACGGGCGGGGCGAGCAGCATGAACGGGCTGGGGACAGGTACTCAACGGTGAGCCGGATCAACGTGCCGTGCAGGATGGGGAGTTCGTCGAGCTGGGCGATCCAGGCATTGCGCCGAGTGAGGCGGGGATGGAGGCGGTCCCATGCCTGCGCGGTCGCAGTGCCGTAGCGGGTGGTGTCGGTGAGAGTGACGGCGTCGGGGTGTGCCAGGTGTCGGGCTTGGCCAGGGTGAAGGGAGCGCCATGCAGGCGCGGGCGGCCGCCCTTCGGGGTGGATCGGGCAGGGCCGGCGTCACGGGCGAGGACCCGGTCGGAACGCAGGCGGCCTACCAGCTCGACAAGCAGGCCGGCCAAGAGGTATGCGAGGCGGGGCGCGTCGTAGCCGGCGTCCGTCACGATCAGGATGTCCGGATCGCCACTCTTCCAGTGTCCGGCACGCGTGATCCGGGTGACGACCTCGCGCAGTTGGGTGGCGGTGATTTCGGCGGCGTCGTCTGCGGGGCCGAGCCGGACGGCGTCCAGCAGGGCCGTCCAGGAGGTCCGGCCCGTTTCCAGGGCGGCGACGAAGGAGTAGGGCCAGCCGGGCACGAGTTGGTCGCTGCTGCGGCCGGATCGGCCGTAGACGTGGCAGAACAGCCGGTCGGGACTGGTGGGGGCGTCGGGCCGCAGCCACGGGGAGACGTCGACCGCGAGCACGATCCGCCCGTCGTCCGCGCGGGGCGGCGGCATTGAGGCGAGCAGGTTGCGGAAGCGGGCCGGCTCCAGCCAGCCGGTGTTCAGCGCGGCGTACATCGCGCCGTGACCGCGCTGCATCTCGGCTGTCAGGGTCAGCTCCGGCAGTGAGGTGACCGGGCCGTCCGCGCACAACACCGCATCCGTCAGCTCGAAGAGCGCGTCCGCACGCGTGTACAGGCAGTCGTAGAAAGCGACCCGAAAGCGGGACAACACCAGGAAGGGATCGACCTTCGAGGGCTCGGCAGGCAGACTCGTCACAGCGGCCGTCCTTCACACTCCGTTACTCAACATCTCGAAGAGTGAAGGACGGTCGTCCCTGCTGTCCAATCAAGAGCAGGCCCGCAACCAGCAGGAACGCAGGCACCAGGCCACAACCAAGATCAATAAGCAACCACGTAAGCTACGCCACTGACGTTTGGAGGCGGCTTGTTGGTGTACGGGGTGGCGGCTGACCTGGTGTGTTGCTGGTCTGTTGGCCTCGATGAGCGCACGCGGGGGCCAATGGACGGAACGGCTGTGGCGTCTGGGTGACGGCCTATGCCGGGTGGGCGAGCGAACGATGCGGGTACTCCATGCTGAATGGAGAACGTTCCCCTGGTGAGGGGAAGTGTTTCTGTCCGGCGAAGCGGCGGCCGGTGCCTTATCGAGGGACTTTACGGACGCCGTGTCGCTGATAGCTTGGCCGTTCGGCGGCGTACCCGCTGCCCCACGCAGATCCTGCTCAGCCCTCCGTGCCACACGGCGGCTTGGCAGTCTGCTCTTATGTCCCTCCTGCGGTGTGTCCGTTCTGGCTGGGCCCGGGCAGGGCACCGGCTGTGCGTGCGCAGCTGCACATCCGGAGGCGCACCCTGGACGCGCGGTGAACCGGCGTCCCCCGTACCTGCTAAGGACCCGCCTGGGCAGAAGCGCAGGGCCTCTTGGCAGCCGGTGAGACCCAACGCCTTCCGGATCACCAAGAGACCCTGTCCGGGGCACGGTGTCAGGACGTGGTGGACAGCCGCGTCGACAGCTTCTTGCGGTAGGCGTCCAGGACTACCGCGACGATGATGACGGCGCCGGTCACCATCGTCCGCTGGAAGTCGGAGACGCCCATCAGCAGCAGGCCGTTGGTCAGGATGCCCAGGAGGCACGCGCCGAGCAGCGTCCCGATGACCGAACCACGGCCGCCGGTGAGGCTGGCCCCGCCGATCACCACGGCGGCGATCGCGTTCAGTTCGTAGCCCTGGCCCAGGATCGGGCTGGCGACACCGAGGCGTGCCATGTAGACGACGGCCGCCACACCGACGCAGAGCCCGCCGACGACGAAGCAGACCACCTTGATGTGCGTGGTCTTGTGCCCGGACAGGCGCACGGCCTCCTCGTTGTTGCCCGTCGCGTAGACCAGGCGTCCGAAGACGGTACGGGACAGGACGAACCACGCGCCGGCCACCATCAGCAGCGCGACCACGAAGACGGCCGGGGCTCCGGCGATGGTCGCGGTACCGAAGTCCGTCAACGCCGACGGAAGGCTGTAGATCGTCGCGGCGTGCGTGTACTGCTCTGCCGCTCCACGGGCCACGTAGAGCATCCCGAGGGTCACGATGAACGACGGGACGCGCCACCGCTCGGTGACCAGGCCGTTGACCAGGCCGCAGGCCGCACCGATCAGGACGCTGAGGACGATTGCCAGCGGGATCGCGCCCGCGCCGCCGTGCTCCATCGACGAGCCCGCCACCACCGCGCACAGTGCGATCACCGAGCCGACCGACAGGTCGATGCCGCCGACCAGGATGACGAACGTCATCCCGACGGCGAGAATCGTGTTGAGCGTGATCTGGGTCATGATGTCGCGGACGTTGCCGGTGGTGGCGAAGTGCGGCGCGGCGGCCAGGAAGAACACCGTGAGGGTTACCAGGGCCACGCCTATGCCGGCCTCGCCGAGCACCTGGCTCAGCAACCGGCTCGCACGGGGGTTGGCCCGTGCCACGCTGAGGGTTGTCATGCTGCCGTTCCGTTCTTGAGGTAGCCGGAGTAGGCGAGGGTGAGGATGCGCTCGGCGTCGAAGTCGGCGCGTGTCACCTCGCCTGCGACACGTCCGGCGGAGAAGACCACGATGCGGTCACAGATGCCGATCAGTTCGGGCAGGTCGGAGGAGACGACCAGGACGCCCTTGCCGTCGTCGGCCAGGTCCAGCAGGAGTTGGTGGATCTCATAGCGCGCACCGACGTCGATGCCGCGGGTCGGTTCATCGACGATCAGCAGGTCGGCGTCGGCGGCCAGCCAGCGGCCGAGGACGACTTTCTGCTGATTGCCCCCGGACAGTGCGCGGACCGCTTGCTCCGGGCCGGTGGCCTTGACACGCAGTTTCTCCGACAGCTCTCGGGCCGCGGCGATCTCGGCCCTGTGGCGCATCAGGCCCTTGCTGCTGACCCGGCTCATGCTGGCCAGGCTCATGTTTGCGGCGATCGACAGGTCCAGGACCAGGCCCTGGGCCTTGCGGTCCTCGGTGAGGAAACTGATGCCGTGCCGGACCGCGTCGCGCGGGTGGCTGATGCGCGTTTGCTTCCCGCGCACGGCGACGGTGCCGCCGGCCGGCGGGTCCGCGCCGAAGATGGCGCGCATCGCCTCGGTACGCCCGGACCCCACGAGGCCTGCGACGCCGACGACTTCACCGGCGCGTACCGTCAACGAGATCGGCGGCGTCCGGGAGGTGACCAGCAGGTCGGTGACTCGCAGCAGTTCCTCCCCCGCCGGCCGCTCGGAGACCGGCGGGTACTCGGCGGCCAGGTCGCGGCCGACCATCATCCGGACCAGCTCGCCGGTGTCCATCCCGGCTATCGGTCGGGCGGCGACGCTGGTGCCGTTACGCAGCACCGTGACGCGATCGCCGATCTCGAAGATCTCGTCGAGGTGGTGGGAGATGAAGACGATGGCGACGCCCTCGGCCTTGAGCCGGCGCATCACCTTGAACAGCGTCGCCGTCTCTCGCGGGGTGAGCGTCGCGGTCGGCTCATCCATGATCAGCAGTCGGCATTCGGTCGACAGCGCCCTGGCGATCTCGACCAGCTGCATCTGCGCGATGCCGAGACGGTCGACCCGGACGTCCGGCGAGACGTCGAGCCCTACCTGTTCGAGCAGGCCCTTCGCCCGCCGGCGCATGGCACCGCGGTCGACGACGCCGAAGCGGCGCGGCATGCGCTGGAGGAAGAGGTTCTCGGCCACGGTCAGGGCGGGCAGCAGGGCCAGTTCCTGGTGGACGACCTGGATACCCGCGCGCAGGGCGTCCGCGGAGCCGGACGGCCGGTGCGGTGATCCGGCCAGGACCATGGTCCCGGCGTCCGGGCGCTCGACGCCGGCCAGACACTTGACCAGCGTCGACTTGCCCGCACCGTTCTCGCCGATCAGGACGTGGATCTCCCCCGCGTCCACGCCGAGGTCGACGCCGTCCAGGGCCGCGACGCCCGGGTAGTGCTTGGTCAGGCCGGAGACCTGGAGAATGGGGCCGCCCGGTGGTGGTGATCCGCCCGCACCGGCGGTGACGGGGTCAGCGATGGCGGACATATCGGCCCGGTTCCTGTTCGGAGTTCATGATGCTCCCCTTAGTCTTGGGGCGTGCCGGGGTGGAGTCGCGTTGTCCCACAACACCCCCCCCCCGGTGCGCCGGGTTAGGGGAAGATACGGCGGCGACCAACAAAAACCGCGGAGTAGTACCCCCTGAAATAAAAAAAAAATAAACAGCCCACCACC
>NZ_JBHWUU010000163.1:0-6384 GCF_042737375.1 Streptomyces sp. NPDC060000 | reverse complement strand
CAGCGTGGCGGGCCCGGCGACCGGTGATGGCCGGCGGCGGTCAGCCGGCCGGCTCGCGCTCCCAGAGGTAGAAGCGCTGCGCCATGGCGTCCTTCGGGGAACGCCAGGTCGCGGGGTCGTACGCGCTGACGTACGCGGCCAGCCGCTCGCTCACGTCCCGGAACTCGGGATGCCC
Organism: Streptomyces sp. NPDC060000; assembly: GCF_042737375.1. Classification (NCBI taxonomy): domain Bacteria; kingdom Bacillati; phylum Actinomycetota; class Actinomycetes; order Kitasatosporales; family Streptomycetaceae; genus Streptomyces; species Streptomyces sp. NPDC060000. The sequence continues at coordinate 6,209 of NZ_JBHWUU010000163.1, read as the reverse complement.
GGTGATCTTGGCGATGGCGGGTCCGGGCTCGCGCTCGGACTCGATCAGGTGCATGTACACGTCGCCGAACTGGAACAGGCTGCGCCGGGTCACACCGACGAGCTGCGGCAGCTCTCCCCGGTCGGACTCCTCGAACACCTTGGCGATGTCGGGTGCCGACCCCGGGGCCATCCGGGCGACGATCAGAGCTTGGTGCATGGGGTGGTTCTCCGTCCGGCTCAGTCGGTCAGACCGCGGGTCGCACCGCGCTCGGCGGCGGTCTTCTCGATGCGGTCCCGGATCAGGCCCAGCTGGACCTTGGAGTTCCGGTTGATGTTGTCGGTCATCCACTCGTCGTCGACCGGCGCCTCGGGCTTCATCGCGAAGTCCTGCGTCCAGACCATCCGTGTGCCGGCCGGTACCTCCTCGTACCGCCAGTGGATGTCCATGTGCGCGAAGGGCCCCGTCTCCACGCGGCGGGCCTTGACGGTGAGCTTGTCGCGGTCCGGCTCGCGCTCCGAGACCCAGCTCCACACGGTGCCGTTCTCGTCCGGGTGCATGGTCAGCCGGAAGGTCGTTCTGCGTCCCTCCCGGGAGAGGATCTCGACGGAGGCGTACTCGCTGAACAGCCGCGGCCAGTTCTCCAGGTCGTTGGTCACCTCCCAGACCAGGTCCAGTGGCGCCGCGATGGTGATCTCGTTCTGTGTGTGTCCGGTCATCTCAGGCTCCTGTCATGAGCGCGCTGTTGACGAGGTCGAGAAACTGCCGGGGCGACTTGGAGCGTTCGGCGTCGGGGGGCATCGGCGTGCCGTACCGGTTCTCCAGCTCGCCCACGATGCCCAGCAGGCCGAGCGAGTCGACGCCCAGGCGGTCGAACCCCGTGTCCTCTCGGCGGAGTTCCTCCGGGGCGACGGTGACGCCGGCGGACTTCTTCATGAGTTCGGCCAGCTCTTCCACAGTGATGCGGTCAGTCATGCCATTCCCTTCCTCTACTGCTCCGCGGCGCCTCGCTACGAGGCGTCGGTGGCGCCGTGCCGCAGCACCAGCGCCGAGTTCGACCCCATGAGTCCCCGGCTCAGGACAAGCGCCGTGCGCACCTCGGCGGCACGGGCCCGGCCGGTCACGAGATCGAGGTCGTGGCAGATGTCGAAGACGTTGGGGGTGGGTGGGATCACACCGTGCTCCATCGCGAGCACCGCCGCCGCGACGTCCATCAGGGGCGCCGCGCAGTAGCCCCGGCCGATCCCGGTCTTCGGCGCCGTGACGGGCACCCGGGTGCCGTGGGCCCCGAGGACGTCGGCGATCGCCAGTGCCTCGGCACGGTCGGCCTCCGGCACGCCGAGGGCGTCGGCGAAGACCACGTCGATCTCCTCGGGCGCGCAGTCGGCCTCCGCCAGGGCTCCCCGGACGGCCTGGGCGAGCCCTTCCCTGGACTCCTTCCAGCGGGAGGCCCCGGTGAAGGTCGCCGCGTGTCCGACGAGACGGGCCCGCACCCGCGCGCCCCGTGCCCGGGCCGCGGACTCCGCCTCCACCACGACCATGGCGCCACCCTCCGCGGGCACGAACCCGCAGGCGGCGGACGTGAACGGGCGGTAGGCACGGGTCGGGTCGTCGACCGTGCTGAGTTCCGCGTAGCCGAGTTGGCAGACCACCGAGTAGGGCGCGATCGGCGCCTCGGTCGCCCCGGCCACGATCACATCGGTGCCGCGCCGCACGGCCCGCGCCGCGTGGGCGAGGGCGTCCAGACCGCCGGCCTCATCGGCGGCGACGACCGAGCAGGGGCCCTTGAAGCCGCGGCGGATGGAGATCTGGCCGGTGCTGGCGGCGTAGAACCAGGCGATGGACTGGTACGGGCCGACGAAGCGACTGCCCTTGCCCCACAGCTGCTGGAGCTCCCGCTGTCCGAACTCGCCGCCACCCGAACCGGCCGCGGTGACCACGCCCACGGAGAACGGCGCGGCGTCGGTCTCGGGCCGGTGCAGCTGGGCGTCGTCCAGCGCGAGGTCGGCCGCGGCCATCGCGAAGTGCGTGAACCGGTCGGTCTGGACCAGGAAGCGCTCCTCGATCGCGGCCGCCGGGTCGAAGTCGCGCACCTGGCCCGCCACCCGCAGCGGCAGATGCTCACAGCCCTCGCGGGTGACCCGGTCGAGGACGCTGATGCCCTCCCTGGTGGACTTCCAGAAGGTCTCGGTACTGGCTCCGTTGGGCGCGACCACACCGATTCCCGTGACGGCCGCGCGCCGAGCCTGGGGTTCGCTCATCGTGTCTTCTCCCTCGGCCGGTTCATGACCACCGCGGACTGGAAGCCGCCGAACCCGCTGCCCACCGAGAGCACGCTGGAGAGCTTGCGCTCGCGCGCCACGCGCGGGACGTAGTCCAGGTCGCACTCGGGGTCGGGCGTCTCGTAGTTCGCGGTCGGCGGTACGACCTGGTTGGCCAGGGCGAGCACACAGGCGACGAGTTCGATCGCCCCGATTGCGCCGAGGGAGTGACCCACCATCGACTTGATGGAGCTCATGGGGGTGTCGTAGGCGTGCGGGCCCAGGACCTTTTTGACCGCGGCGGTCTCGTGGCGGTCGTTCTGCTTGGTGCCCGAGCCGTGCGCGTTGACGTAGTCGATCGCGCAGGCGTCGAGCCGGGCGTGGCCGAGGGCGTCCTCGATGGCCCGGGCCATCTCCAGGCCCTCGCTGGTCAGGCCCGTCATGTGGTAGGCGTTGCCGAACGTGGCGTACCCGCCGAGCTCGCAGTACACGTGCGCGCCGCGGGTCCGGGCGTGCTCGAGTTCCTCCAGGACGAGTACGGCGCCGCCCTCGCCCATGACGAACCCGTCACGGTCGGCGTCGAAGGGACGCGAGGCGTGGGCCGGGTCGTCGTTGTTCGGGGAGGTGGCCTTGATCGCGTCGAAGCACGCCATGGTGATCGGGGAGATCGGCGAGTCCGAGGCGCCGGCTATGCAGATGTCGGCCCGGCCCTCCTCCACGGTGTGGAAGGCGTACCCGACCGCGTCGAGCCCGGAGGTGCAGCCGGTGGAGACGGTCTGTACCGGTCCGCGCGCCCCGAACCGCTCCGCCACCGTCGAGGCTAGCGTGCTGGGCGTGAAGGCGCGGTGCAGGTCCGGGGCCGCCTCTCGGTGGTCCACGTCCCAGCGCCGGCCGCGGTGGCTGACCTTGACGTAGTCGTTCTCCAGCCGGGTGGTGCCGCCGACCGCGGTGCCCAGGGAGACGCCGACCCGCCAGGGGTTCTCGGCGGCGAGGTCGAGACCGGCGTCCCGTACCGCTTCGTCCCCCGCGACCAGGGCGAACTGGATGTAGCGGTCGCAGCGTTCGACGTCCCGCGCGTCCAGCCCGTGGGCCGCCGGGTCGAAGTCGCACTCGGCGGCGATCCGCGACCGCAGACCGGCCGGGTCGAAGAACGTGATCGCCCGCGTCGCCGTGCGCCCGTCCGCCAGGAGGTTCCAGAAGGCCGGTACGCCTATGCCGCCCGGGGCGACGATGCCTATGCCGGTGACCGCCACTCGTCTCGTCATGAGCGCACCCGACGTCGGTCGGCCGACTCCGCCCCGACCACCGCGGGCTCGGCGTCGGTACCCTCGGTGTCGACGTGGCCCAGCGGCGGGCTCGGGGCCAGCGGGCCGAGGTGGAAGACCATCCGGGCCTCCACCTTGCCGACGTTGCGGAAACGGTGGCGCACGTTGAGGGGGATCAGCAGCCCCTGCTCGGGCTGGAGCGGGTGCGGCTCACCGTCCAGGTCGACCTCCAGCTGCCCGCACACGACGTACACGAACTCCTCGGAGTACGGGTGGTAGTGCTCGCCGATGCGGTCTCCGGGCTGGATGAGGGCCAGGCCCATGAAACCGCTGGTGGCGCCGACCGTGGCCGGGGTGAGCATGGCGCGCAGGTCGCCCCCTCGACGGGTGTTGGGCTCGACCTCGCTGAGATCCACGATTCTGTGACGAGAAGTGATCACGACGTTCCTCCGATGGTGTACTGCACCGGCGCGGGAGGGGCGGGGCACCACCCCTCCCACGCGATGACGGGTCAGGCGTCGGGCGACCGGCGGTCGGTGACGAGATCCATGCGCGCCAGTTCGAGGAAGCGCGCGAGACGGCCGTCCTTCGACGCGGACGCGCCGGCGGCGCCGTCCTGGAGCGTCGTCAGCTCGGCCACCTGTCCGGGGTCGGACAGACCGAGGGCCTGTACGGGGTCGGCGGCCTCGAGGCCGCCGCGCAGGTCGATCAGCCGTACGACGACGTCGTCGCGCTGGAAGATCGTGCTGCGCAGGACCGGGCTCTTCGGGTCGTCCGCCGCCGCCTCGTCCTGCCGGGCGAGGAGTTCGGCGAGCTTCATGCCGCGGTCCGGTCGGGCCGGGTAGTGCAGGGCGTAGCGCTCGGCCTGTGTGTCCTGCCGCTCCGCCGTCACATGGTGGACGGCCGGCAGCGCGGCCCGGGTGAAGAAGACCCGGGCGGACTCGGGGTCGTTGAGGTCCCGGTCCTGCTCCAGATGGGGGTTGATGGCCTCCTCGACGGCCCGTACCTCGGGCTGCCGGGAGACGTGGCGCAGCGCGGAGAGCAGGTCGCCGCGCACCTCGATGGCCCGCACCACCCGGTTGCCGTGCATGAACAGCGAGGTGCGGCACAGCCGGGTGGTGTCGTCGACCTGCGGCTCGGGCGAGGCGTAGTCGGCCAGGATCTTCGCAACGATCTCCTCACTGCCCGGCTTGACGGTGAAGGTGAGCGCGTGCCGGATCACGCCGTCGCCGATCCTGGGCGAGGTCTGGAGCCGGCGCTTGCCCTGGTCTGCGCTCGCCGCCGGGCCGCCGGTCTCGCGGACGACGTGGAAGCGCAGCGAGCGGGTGTCGCGCACGCAGCTGTGCAGCGGCTCCACCATCGCCACGTGCTCCTCGCTGTTGACCCAGGCGAGGAACGGCGGGGCACTCTCCCATTCGCTGGTGATGAGCCACTGGGAGGGGTTCTCGATCGACTGGCACAGCTGGTCGCTGACATGTCCGGGGACGGACGCGACCTGGTTGCAGAGCTGCTCGTACGCCTCGAGGAACTGCTGCTGGGCCCCGTCGTAGACGTCGACCAGAAGGACGACGCGGAGCCGGGAACCGTCGAACACGGACTGGGAGACACGTTGTGACGCCTGTCGCGCCCGCGAACCTGCAACACGTTCGGACGTGGTGGTCATCCTGCGCACATCTCCTTCGCGGAGGGGATAGGTGAACGTCGGCCGCGGTGATGCGACGTCAGCGTTCCTCGATCCTGTGCCCGTCCCCGCAAGCGCGCGACTCGGATGAACTACGCGGGTGACTGGGCGGCAGTCAGACGAGATGGGCGAAGACGACCAGGTTGTCCGTGTAGTCCTTGACCTGCCGGTCGTAGTTCCCCGCACAGGTGATGAGCCGCACCTGCGCGTCGGGGGTGTCGGCGTACACCCGGTCGCTGGGGAAGTCGGCCTTGTCGAAGGTCTCCACGCTGTCGACCCGGAAGGACGCCTTGCTGCCGTCGGCCCGCAGGACCTGGAAGCCGTCGCCCTTCGCCAGTGTGCTGAGTCCCGCGAAGACGGCGGGGGACGTCTTGGTGTCGACGTGCCCGGCGATGATCGCGGTGCCCGTCTCTCCGGGTGAGGCTCCCTTGGCATGCCAGCCGACGAGGTTGGTGTCGGCCGCGGGGGGCGGTTGCAGCCGGCCGTCGGCACCGATGGCGAGGTCGGTGAAGGGGGCGTCGACCGCGATCTTCGGGATGAGCAGCCGCACGGGCCTGGAGCGCGGCAGAGGCTTTCCCACCGGGCCCCCGGCGCCCGGCTTCCCGGCACCCGCGGCCGAGGTGGGCGGGGCCGCGGTGGCCGGTGCGCTGGCCGCGGGGACCGATCCGGCGGCGGGCGGGGCGTGCGGCGCACTGGCGGCACCGGACGACGTGCCGTTGCCGCCGAACAGGTTCAGCGCCAGGAGTACCGCCGCCGCGGCGCAGATCATCGTCAGGCCGGTGCGGGGGGTTCCCTCTTCGGTGGGCGGTGGCTCGCCGCCGGAGGGTTTGTCGGGGTCGGAGGGAGAAGGGGCGGAAGAAGGGGGAACTGCCATCGGAGACCACCTCACTCGGGCGCGGCAGCGGAGCGGACGGAGCACGGGGAGCGAGCCGGGCCGCCACGCGGGGGCATGCGTGGCGGCCGCGGCTTCGCTATCGCGTCAGGCATGGGTCAGGCCACACCCCCCGCCGTCTTCTTGCGGCG
>NZ_JBHWUU010000162.1:0-6782 GCF_042737375.1 Streptomyces sp. NPDC060000 | reverse complement strand
GCACTCGTGGTGCGCGAAGCCCCCGCCGATCGGACCGGGTACCCCGGTGGGCGAAGGGGAGGGCCGGGTCAGTAGATCGGCTTGCTCGGTTCGATCTGGTTGACCCAGCCGATCACGCCACCGCCGACATGTACGGCGTCCGCGAAGCCCGCGGACTTCAGCACCGCGAGGACTTCCGCACTGCGGACACCCGTCTTGCAGTGCAGGACGATCTTCTTGTCCTGCGGCAGGCTCTCCAGGGCGGTACCCAGGAGGAACTCGTTCTTCGGGATCAGCCTGGCGCCCGGGATGGAGACGATCTCGTACTCGTTCTGCTCGCGGACGTCGATGATCTCGATGTTCTCGCCGTCGTCGATCCACTCCTTGAGCTGCTTGGGAGTGATCGTGGAGCCGGCCGCCGCCGCCTGGGCCTCCTCGGAGACGACCCCGCAGAAGGCCTCGTAGTCGATGAGTTCGGTGACGGTCGGATTCTCGCCGCAGACCGCGCAGTCGGGGTCCTTGCGGACCTTGACCTGGCGGTACTGCATCTCCAGGGCGTCGTAGATCATCAGGCGGCCGACCAGCGGCTCGCCGATGCCCGCGAGGAGCTTGATCGCCTCGTTGACCTGGATGGAGCCGATGGACGCGCACAGCACGCCCAGGACACCGCCCTCGGCGCAGGAGGGGACCATGCCCGGCGGCGGGGGCTCCGGGTAGAGGCAGCGGTAGCAGGGACCGTGCTCGGACCAGAAGACGGACGCCTGGCCGTCGAAGCGGTAGATCGAGCCCCACACGTACGGCTTGTTCAACAGCACGCACGCGTCGTTGACCAGGTAGCGGGTCGCGAAGTTGTCCGTGCCGTCGACGATCAGGTCGTACTGGCTGAAGATGTCCATCACGTTCTCGGCCTCGAGCCGCTCTTCGTGCAGGACCACATTCACGTACGGGTTGATGCCGAGCACGGAGTCGCGGGCGGACGCGGCCTTGGAGCGGCCGATGTCGGCCTGGCTGTGGATGATCTGCCGTTGCAGGTTCGACTCGTCGACCTCGTCGAACTCCACGATGCCGAGCGTGCCCACCCCCGCCGCGGCCAGGTACATCAGCGCCGGCGAGCCCAGGCCGCCGGCGCCCACGCAGAGCACCTTGGCGTTCTTCAGCCGCTTCTGCCCGTCCATCCCCACATCGGGAATGATCAGGTGGCGGGAGTACCTGCGGACCTCGTCTACGGTGAGCTCAGAGGCTGGCTCGACCAGGGGTGGCAGCGACACGGGGACTCCGTTGGTCGGTCGATCACTACAGTTGTTCTCCGCGTAACACTGCCATGGCCTTCTTCATTCCGAGACACCCGTTCCGATGCGCGAGACGAGTTCGTCCCAGTAGCCGGGCATGGTCTCCCAGGCGTCGCCGGGATCGCCGCGGTCGGTGCCATCGGTGCCGTCGGTGAACCAGATCGTCGCGGCGCCCTGCCAGCGGGCGATGCGCAGCGCCTCGTCGAGGTGGCCGCGCGGTACGCCGTGCACCAAGTGGCAGAAGCGCTCGGGTGGGTGCTCCGCGGTCCACTCGGCGACCTGCGACCAGCGGTAGTCGCTCCAGGGACCCGAGAAGGTGACCAACTGGTCGGCGTGCTCGGCGTAGCCGGGGTACGGGTGTGTGCCGTGGCCGAGGACGATGTGCGGCGCGTCACGGAGGGTGCGGAGGGTGCCGACCGTGCGGCGCAGCGCGGGGAGGTCGGTGCGCCCGGCCGGGCATCGGTCCAGCAGGAAGCCGTCGACCTGGTACCAGTCGAGGTGGCGTTGTGCGTCGGAGATCACCTCGGCGAAGGCGCGGGCGCCGTAGCGGAGGTCGAGGTGCCCGAGGACACGGACGCCGGTGTTGTGCAGCCGGCCGACGGCTTCGAGGCAGCACGGGTCGGGGCGGACGCCGGGGCCGTCGGCGACGTCGAGGACGACCCAGTGCACGGGTCTGCCGGGACGGGCGAGTTCGACCCACTCGGTCGGCGCGAGAAGGGGGTGCGCGATGCCGGGGACGCCGAAGCCGGTGCGGACGTCGGTGGTGCCGGGGCTCGCCGTGCCTGCCGGGGTTCCGGTCAGATACGACATGCCGCCTCCATCCAGATGTCGGCGAGGGACTCCTCGAGGTTGATGCGGGGCCGCCAGCCGAGCCGGTCGCGGGCGGTGCGGACATCGGCCTGTTGCCAGCTGCCGCAGCCGTCCGGGTACGGGTACGCGACGGGGCCCGCGTGGTCCGGCTCAGGGCGGGGGTGGCCGATGGCGGGCCTGAGGTGGGGGCCGGGCAGGCCGTCGAGTTCGTGGAGGGCGCCGCCGTACCCGGCCACCCGCGCGAGGACCGCGGCGGCGTCACGCAGGCGGACGGCGCGGCCCGAGCCGATGTTGATGACTCCCTGCGCGGCGGAGAGCGAGGCCGCGTGCACGGCGCGGGCGACGTCCCGGACGTCGATGAAGTCGCGCTGCACACCGAGGCCGCCGAGCTTGAGCTCGCCGTCACCGGACTGCATGGCACGGCGCATGGCTTCGGCGAGCCGGCCCAGCGGGGAGCCGGCGGGCGTGCCGGGACCGGCGGGCGAGAAGACCCGGAGGACGACGGCGTCCAGGCCGGAACCGAGGACGAGTTCGGTGGCGGCGAGTTTGCTGACCCCGTACGGGCCGCCGGGGCGGGGCACCGCGTCCTCGGCCGTCGAGGAACCGGGCTGGCTCGGGCCGTACTCGGCGCCGCAGCCGACCTGCACCAGCCGTGCGCCGCAGCCGCTGCGGCGCAGGGCCTCGCAGACGGTGGCGACGGCGACGGTGTTGTGCCGGGTGAGTTCGCGGGCGCCGCCCCGGGTGGTGCCCGCGCAGTTGACGACGACCTGGGGGTGGACCGCGTCTAGGAAGCGGGTGAGTGCGCCGGGGCTGCCGGACGCGAGGTCGAAACGGACGTCGGCGTCGTCACCGCGGCCGAGCGCGGTGAGCTGGACGGCCGGGTCGGCGAGCAGACGGTCGGCGACGAAACGGCCGAGGTAGCCGTTGGCTCCGATCAGCAGAACCCTCATCGTGCGGCTCCCGGAGTGTGCGCCGTGGCTGCCGTCGGGGCCGCGGAGGCTCCGGTTGCCCTGTGCCCTCCGGTCGCCCCGGTTGTTCCTGTGGCCGCGGGGGCTCCTGCGACCGCGGGTGCCCCGGCGGCTCCGGTCGCTCCGGATCGGGAGGTGGTCATCTGGTCTCTCCTTGGAGGGTGTTGCGGTGGGTTGCGGCTGGGTGGAGGAACGCGTGTGCCGTGCGGTCAGGGCGTGGTGGGGGGTGCGCCGCGCGCGGCGGCCGAGGTACCGACGACAGGTTCCGGGCGGGGCGGGCTCGCGTCAGCACGGCTGGTCCGTTCGCACGTGGGCTGAGGCCCTGGTCAGGGTGCGGGTCGCGTGGAAGAAGAGGGTCAGGGCGGCGGCTCCGCAGACGAGGGACGGGACACCGGCCGGGCCCCGGGCGGCCACCAGGGTCTCCACAGGGGTGGCAAGGAAGCCGCAGCCGGGAAGACGGCCCGCGAAGACGGTGGCCGGGGCGAGTGCCTCGGCCGTGCCGGCGGCCGCGAGGACGACCGCCGGGCCCTGGGTGAAGCCGTGCACGGCGAGGAGGCGGGCGAGGAAGAGGAGCGCACCCAGCGTGAGGATGTTTCCGTAGTCGACCGGCTCGCCCAGGACGGTGGCGCACAGGGGGGCCAGTGCCGCCAGCGCGCACAGGAAGAGGGCGCAGGTGCCGAGCAGCAGCGGCTGCACGGAGGCGGCGAACTCCTCCAGGCCACGGCTGGTGTTCAGCCGGCGCCGGGCGCGTACGGCGAGCAGATGGGCGCTCCAGGCGGCGGGCGCGCAGGCCAGCGCGAGGGTGAGCAGCGGGGCGGCGGCGACGGGCCAGGGGCCGCCCGTCGTCCCGTCGGGCGGCCCGTCGGGCCCTCCGGCGACGGCGGCACGCAGGAGGCTGTCGCCCAGGGCCGCGTAGCCGAGGAGCCAGCAGGTCCAGGCGCCCGTCCGGTGCGGACCGGGGTGGGCGCCGCCGTGCGGGCTCAACGGGCCGCGACGCATCACCACGCGCAGGGCGAGGGCCATGGCCAGGAGGCCCCCGGCGGCCACGAGCAGACACGTGCGCCCCTCGGTGAGACGCACACCCGTGATGGTCGCGGCACACAGGACGCCCGGCAGCAGGGTGAGCAGCGCCCAGTCCAGGCGGGGCCCGGGGACCGGGGTCGCCGTGGTGAGCGGGGGCGCGTCACCGTCGCGGGACACGCGGGCGTACATCTCCTCCGCGAGGGAGAAGACGTCCCGGTGCCGGAAGCGGGCGGCGGTGCGGTCGGTGACCCCGTGGGCCTCCAAGCCCGCCGCGATCTCCAGCGGGTCGACGGCCCGTTCGCACAGCTCACGGTGACGGTGCATCAGGGCCTTCACCGGATCCGCGGCCCCGCGGCGCGGAGCGGCCGGCCTGCGCCCGTCGGCGGCGACATCGCCGAGCGCCCCTGAACTCCCGCCCGGCGCCTCCCCCACCCCCGGCGTTTCCGGGGCCCCCGCCGTTACCGCCACGGCCGGTGATCTCGGCGCTCCCGGCGATCCCAGTGCGCCCGGCGCGCCCGACGATCCCAGTGCGCCCGGTGCGCCCGGTGCGCCCGGTGCGCCCGACGATCCCACGGCGCCCACCGCTTCCGCCGCTCCCGACGATCCCAGCACCTCCGCTGGTCCGGGTGAACCCAGCGCCCCCACCGCTCCCACCGTCCCCGCTGGTCCGGTTGAACCCAGCGCCCCCGCTGGTCCTTCCGTTCCCGCCGTTCCGGGTGAACCCAGCGCCCCCGCTGGTCCTTCCGTTCCCGCCGTTCCGGGTTCCGTTCCCGGGCGGTTCAGTTCGTCGAGCCCGCTCATCGTGCCCCCTCCGTCGCGGCGATGGGCGAGGCACCCCGTACCAGTGGCCCCGCCGTCCAGCCCGGGCCGCGCCGGGCGGTGACACGGGCGTCCGGGCCGGTCCAGTGACCCGGCAGACACGCCTCGGCGGGGACGGCGAACGGACGGGGTTCGCCGGCGTCGTCGAAGACGAACCGACGCACCGGCGCCTGGGAGACGAGCTCCAGGTAAATGCCGTGAAATGCCGCGATGTTCTGCTCGACCGTGAAGAGTTCGAGGGCTCGGGCGCGGGCGGCCGCGCCCAGGCGTGCACGGCGCTCGGGGTCGCGCAGCAACGCCACGCACGCCTCCGCGAGCGCCCGCGGATTGCGCGGCGGAACGACCAGTCCCGTGCCGCCGATCACCTCGACGACCGCGCCGACGTCGGTCGAGACCGTCGCCCGGCCACAGAACATCGCCTCGACCAGGCCGACCGGGAATCCCTCGACGACGCTGGACAGGACGACCACCGCGCCGGCCGCGTACGCCTCGGCGAGGGTGGGCGCCTGCGGACCGCCGATCTCCTCGAAGGACACCGGGTTGTCGCCGACGGCGTGCGGTCCGTCCGCCTCGTCGGGAAAGAGCTGTGCGGCCAGTACCTTGCAGTGTCCGAGGTAGGCCTGCCCCTCCACCCCGGCCGGGGCCCCGACGATCCGCAGGCGCGTGCGGGGTTCCTCCTTGCGGATTTCCGCGAAGGCGTGCAGCAGGGACACCAGGTCCTTCGCCGGTTCCACACGGCCCACCCAGACCAGGGTGTGCGGATCGACGGTGTCGGAGGAGTCGCCCACCTCGGCGAACCGGGAGGCCGCCATGCCCGGGTAGACGGTGCGCAGTTTGGCGCGGTCGGCACCGCATCGCTCCTGCCAGCGGCGGGCGTGCGTGTTGCCGGGGGTGACGCAGGCCGCCTGCCGGTACACCTCGGCGGCGAGCCGATTGTGGAAGGCGGCGACCAGGGCGCGTACGGCGGGTGCTGCGGCAGCAGCCGGTGCGACGGGAGCGGCTCCGCCGGACGGCGCGCCCCCGGAGCCCGCAGGCGAAGGACTGCTCCCCGAGCTCAGATAGTGCGTACGCAGCCGTACTCCGTACTCGGTCACCAGCAGCGGCACGTCGAAGAAGTGCCGTGCGAGCAGCCCGGGCAGCGCCGCCGCTCCGCCGGACGTGGCGTGGCACAGGTCGACCGTGCCGAGGCCCTCACCCTCGTCGCCCCCCTCGTCCTCGTACCAGTCGAGGGAAAGGGGGCGCAGGGCGCGTTCGAGGTGTGCGGCGACGGCGAGCAGGTCGGTCACGCGCGCCTCGCGCGCCGTACGCAACGCGCCCGGCGCGCGACAGGCACGTTCCAGGGCGCGCACGGCGCTCTCCGAGCGGAGCGCTCCCACCAGCCCGCCCTCGTCCCGGGCGAGTTCGGCGAGGCCGTACAGCGCATTGGCGAAACGGTCCGCCTGAGCGACCGGGGCGGCCCCCGAAGGGCACCCCGGGTCCGGCGGCTCCCCCTCGCACAGCGCGGCCACCAACTCTGCGTAGGACTCCGCGAAGCGCCGGCGCGCACGCCGGCCGTAGGTGACGCCGTCCTCCCGAGCCGTCCACAGCGGTGCCGTGCGAACCCGGCTGACCTGCGGCGGAAGTTCGACCCAGCCCGCGTCGGCGTCGTGTTCGGCACGGCTGAGCGCGTAGACGTCGAACTCGTGCTGCCCGAGCCCGCGCACGAGCCGGTCGCACCAGAGCCCGGCGTCACCGCTCAGATACGGATAGCCACCCTCCGTCAGCAGTCCGATGCGCACGCACACTCCCGATCTCCCGTTTGGGGAGCCGCCGTTGACCCGGCGGCTCGCAGCGGGACGAACGTATGCGGACAAGGTGGTGGGGGGGGGGGCGGGGGTGGAGTGGGCGACCCAAA
>NZ_JBHWUU010000161.1:0-7393 GCF_042737375.1 Streptomyces sp. NPDC060000 | reverse complement strand
AAATTACGGGCGTCCCCCGGGCGCATTGTGGGGCGTTTATCGGGCCGGGCCCCCGCCCCCCCCCGTGGTGGGGGGCCGGGGCCGCTTCACTGTCCGCCTGCCGAGCGCCGCCGAGCGATCAGTGGAAGAAGTGGCGCGTGCCCGTGAAGTACATCGTCACGCCCGCCTTCTTCGCGGCCTCGACGACCAGCTCGTCGCGGACCGAACCACCGGGCTGCACCACGGCCCTGACGCCCGCCTCGACCAGGACCTCCAGCCCGTCCGGGAAGGGGAAGAAGGCGTCGGAGGCGGCGTACGAGCCGCGCGCCCGCTCCTCACCGGCCCGCTCGACGGCCAGCTTCGCCGAGTCGACCCGGTTGACCTGCCCCATGCCGACGCCGACCGAGGCGCCGTCCTTGGCGAGCAGGATGGCGTTGGACTTGACGGCCCGACAGGCCCGCCAGGCGAAGGCCAGATCGGCGAGTTCGGCCGCGCCGAGCGCCTCGCCGGTCGCCAGTGTCCAGTTGGCCGGGTCGTCGCCCTCGGCCTGGAGCCGGTCGGTGACCTGGAGCAGCGCGCCGCCGCCGACGGGCTTGAGCTCGACGGCGCCCGCGGGACCCTGCGGTGCCCTGAGCACCCGGATGTTCTTCTTCTTGGTGAGGGCCTCCAGGGCCCCCTCCTCGTAGTCGGGCGCGACGATGACCTCGGTGAAGATCTCGGCGACCTGCTCCGCCATCTCCTTGCTGACCGGCCGGTTGACGGCGATGACGCCACCGAAGGCCGACAGCGGGTCACAGGCGTGCGCCCTGCGGTGCGCCTCGGCGACGTCCGTGCCGACGGCGATCCCGCACGGGTTGGCGTGCTTGATGATCGCGACGGCGGGCTCGGCGTGGTCGTACGCGGCACGGTGCGCGGCGTCCGTGTCCGTGTAGTTGTTGTACGACATCTCCTTGCCGTGCAGCTGCTCGGCCTCGGCGAGACCGCCTCCGCTGCCGTCGACGTAGAGCGCGGCGGGCTGGTGCGGGTTCTCGCCGTAGCGCAGGGTGCTCTTGCGCTCCCAGGTGCCGCCCAGGAAGTCCGGGAACCGCGACTCGTCCACGGGCGCGTAGGACGAGGCGAACCAGGAGGCCACGGCCACGTCGTAGGCGGCGGTGTGCTGGAAGGCCTCGGCGGCGAGTCGCTTGCGGGCGGCGAGGTCGAAGCCGCCGCCCTGCACGGCCGCGAGGACGTCGCCGTACCGCGCCGGGCTGGTGACCACGGCCACCGACGGGTGGTTCTTGGCGGCGGCGCGCACCATGGACGGCCCGCCGATGTCGATCTGCTCGACGCACTCGTCCTCGGAGGCGCCCGAGGCGACGGTCTCCCGGAAGGGATAGAGGTTGACGACGACCAGGTCGAACGGCGCGACGCCCAGCTCGTCCAGCTGCTGCCGGTGGCTGTCGAGGCGCAGGTCGGCGAGGATGCCGGCGTGGACCTTCGGGTGCAGGGTCTTGACCCGGCCGTCCAGGCACTCGGGGAAGCCGGTGAGCTCCTCCACCTTGGTGACGGGCACACCGGCGGCGGCGATACGGGAGGCGGTGGACCCGGTGGAGACGAGCTCGACGCCGCCCTCGTGCAGCCCGCGCGCGAGCTCTTCCAGACCGGTCTTGTCGTAGACGCTGACGAGCGCGCGACGGATGCCCCGCTTGCCGCTCTCTGCCGTGACAGTGCTGTCGGCGGTCACTGGATAACTACCTTTCGTCCCTCAATGCGATAGCCGTTGCGGGCGAGCCGCCCCACGACCTCGACGAGCAGCCTTCGCTCGACTTCCTTGATGCGCTCGTGCAGAGCGCTCTCGTCGTCCTCGTCCCGGACCTCGACCACGCCCTGGGCGATGATCGGGCCGGTGTCGACGCCGTCGTCGACGAAGTGGACGGTGCAGCCGGTGACCCGGGCGCCGTACGCGAGCGCGTCCCGCACACCGTGGGCCCCGGGGAAGCTGGGCAGCAGGGCCGGGTGCGTGTTGACGAACCGCCCCCCGAACCGCGCCAGGAATTCCTTCCCCACGATCTTCATGAACCCGGCGGAGACGACGAGGTCCGGCTCGTGGCCGGCCACGGCCTCGGCGAGCGCGGCGTCCCACTCCTCGCGGCTCCCGAAGTCCTTGACCTTGCGCACGAAGGTGGGAATCCCGGCGCGCTCGGCACGGGCGAGGCCCTCGACGCCCTCACGATCGGCTCCGACGGCCACGATCTCCGCGCCGTAGGCCTCGATGCCGCCGGTCGCGATGGCGTCGAGGAGCGCTTGGAGGTTTGTACCGGATCCGGAGACCAGCACGACGAGGCGCTTGGCCACGGGCTTGGCGGCCACGGCGGGGCCCTTTCTCGGGGGAGCGTCTGTCCGGCCGGTTTATACATTCGTACGAATGCTTCGCGCCCCGGGATACGGGGAAGTCTACGAAGCGGCCGACCGTCAGCAACGATACCGGCACACCGGGCGGCCCCCACGGGACGGGGGCGTGGCCGGAAGGTAGCGTCTGGGGCGAGCGGGGTCGGGAACGCGGTGGCGATGCGGTGCGTTCTGCAAGTGACGGCCCAGCAAGGAAGTACCAGCTCAATACCGGCCGACACCGGCCAAAGCTGTGATCACCGCAAGATCACCGCAGCGGCCTGCGTCCCGGCACCGCCTGGATCGCCACCCAGATCGCCCAGAGAACCCAGATCACCCAAACCACCGTCCTGACCAGTAGGGGAAGACGCTCACTTGATGCCGGACCGCAGTCTGCGACTCCTCACGCTCCCCCCGCAGTCACCGCAGGGAGGGGAGCGCGGCGCCGTGCTGCTGCGAGAGCGCCCAACCTCTCCCCCCGACGCCCCCTCGGGCGACAGCACGCCCCCCGAGGACGACAACCCCTTCGCGCCTCCCCCCGAGGGCGCCCCGGACCGCCCCTGGCAGCCCCGGCGCCCGGCGGGCGGCTCCCCCGAGGGCGGACGCGCCCCGTGGGGCGGCCAGTGGAGCGACCGGCAGCCCGGCCGCTCCCCCGGCGGCTTCGGCGAGCGCCCCGGCGGCAGCCCCGAGGGCGGCGGCGGCCCCGGCACGGACCCCGGCAAGCGCTGGGACCCCACGGACCCCGCCCAGCGCAAGGCGCGTTACGCCCTGCTCTGCGGCATGTGGGCCTTCTTCTTCGCCCTCTTCGGCTGGCCGTACGTGGCCCTGCTGCTCGGCGCACTGGCCCTGAACTGGGGAATCAGCGCCTTGCGCACCAAGCCCCGGACCCCCGACCCGGACGCCCCGCCCACCCCGGAGCCCACCGGCCGCCCCCAGCGGACCGCCGCCGTCACCGGCCTGGTCACCGCGTCCCTGGCCCTGGCCCTGGTCGCCGCGAGCTTCACCGCGCAGCTGGTCTACCGCGACTACTACACCTGCACGAACGACGCCCTCACCAACGAGGCGAAGCAGTCCTGCAGCGACCTGCTGCCCAAGGAACTGAAGAGCATCCTGGGCGCGAACGCCTGAGCGCCTCACCGAGGGCCTGACGAACGATCGCCCGGCACCGCCCCACCAGCACCGGACTCAATTCACTGCCCCCAGCCCGTCCGGGAGCGCTCCTCCGGGGAAGCTCGAGGATTCCCGGCGGTCGATCGAGCCTGTCCGGAGCGCTCTTCCGGGGGGACCTTGAGAATCCCCGGGCGCTTCAGCTGGTGCGGCAGCGCTCTCCGGGGAGACCTTGAGGAATCCCCGGGCGGTCGATCGAGCCCGTCCCGGAGTGCTTCTCAAGGGGGAGCTCCAACATTTCCGGCGCTCACTTCGGCCGGTCCGGCAGCGCACCTCCAGGGGGAGCTCGAGGAATCCCGGGCAGTCGCTTCAGCCTGTCTGGGGTACACCTCCGTGGGAGTTTGAGGACGAGGCCCTCTCGGGGCCCGAGCGGGGGTCCGGGGGCGGCAGCCCCCGGGGACGGGAAGGGTACGGCGGGGGCGAGATCCCCTCGCCGGTCACCGCCCCACCCCGACCCCCTCACCCTCCTCCGGCCCCTCGTCCTCCCCCGCCTCCCGCAACGCCGCCCACCGAACCTCCCGAGCCACATCCTCATGCCACACGGGGCTCACGTAACCCTCTGGGTCGATGAGGTCGGTGGTGTCGAACGGGGCGATGGGGTCGAGCGGGTCGGGGTCGAGCGGGTCGATGGGGTCGATGGGGTCCACCGACTCGACGGACTCGACGAGTTCGACTGACGCCGGGGGCACTACGGGCGCTACGGGCTCGACGTGCGCGATGGGTTCGACGTGCGCGATGGGTTCGAGGTGCGCTGCCGGATCGACTCGCTCGACGAGCCGAAGGGGCGCGCCGGGCCCCACGGGCGCGCCGGGCCCCACGGGCGCAACCTTCGCAAGGGGCCCGACAGGCGAGAAGTCATACAGCTCCGACTCCCCCACCGGCACACCACCCTCCGACCTCACTCCACGCCCACTCCTCCCCTTCCGACCCTTCCGACCCCTCCGACCCCTCCGACCCCTCCGACCCCTCCACGCAGCCCCCGACCCCCACCCCGCCCTCCGCTCACGGCACCGCCACCCCCGCACCCCCAAAGCCACCGGCACCCCCACCCCCACCGTCCACAACACCACCGCTCCCCCCACCTGCCACCACACCGGCCCGAAGCGAGCCAGCGCGGAAACCCCCAGGGGCCCACCGGCCAACCCGGCGAGCCCTCCCGACAGCACCCCGCACCCCACCCCCGCCAGCACCACAGCCCCCGCAGTCCTCCCCCGGGACCAGGCGCCCCGTGCCCCCGCCACACGTGCCGCCCCCGCAACATTGGCCACACCAGCCACACCGGCCGCACCCACCGAGCCCCCCGATCCCATCGCCGCCGCCCGGGCCACGAACACCCCCACCGTCACTCCGGCGATCACCGGCACCACTCCCGCCGCCCAGTTCCACGGCATCCCGCCCCCCGCCTCCGGCACCGCCGCCAGCAGCGGAAACGGCGGCAGCAACGGCGCCGGGTCGGAGGACAGCGGCGCCACCACATGCCCGGCACCGAGGACGTACCCCGGCCCGAGGGCGTACGCCGCGCCCCACACCGCCGCGTTCGGTACCAGCGCCACGCACAGCAACAGCACCGCGAACCGTCCCGACCACCCCTCCGTCAGCTGGAGAAACGCCTCATGCGCCGTGCCCAGGTGCCACGCCGAGGACACCGCCACCAGCAGCGCCCCGCCCCCGAAGAGCACCGCCGCACCGGCCCCCGCCGCCCGCCCGGCGACTGCGAGCCGCTCATGCCCCTCCGCCCCGAGGAACAACCGCCGCACACCGCGGGGCAGCACGAGCAGCACGCTGTCCACAGGACCACGGGGATGGCCGTAAGCCGACCACACCCCCGCCCCCGCGGCCAGCACGGCGACCGCCGGTACGCTCACCGCCGTCCATGCCCACGAGGGCCGCAGCGCACCACCCGCTGCGTAGCAGGCGGCGCCCGACCCGACGGCGAGGTAGCCGAGCACGACGCCCGTCCACACCGTACGGGCGCCGACGAGCACCGCGCCCTCGTCGTCACCACCGCCCCCGTCCACCGCGTCCCGCGCGGCACGCCACACCAGCCACACCGGCAGCGCGAGCAGCAACAGCGGTGTGACGCCGACCGGTGCCGGAACACCGGACAACGTGTCCACGCGCACCAGTTCCGCGCCGTGGGCCAGCAGCCACAGTGCGGCGGCGACATGCAGCGCGCCGCCCGGCCCGCTGTCGGGATACGGCGAGCTGATCCACAGCACCATCACGAGCACGGCGAACGAACCGAGCCCCAGCCCGGCCGCGAGCGCTCCACCCAGGAGGCCGGCGACCAGCCCGGATGATCGGTCACGCATCCGGCTGAGCAGGGGCGACAACGACAGTCGGCGAGTGGGCATCTGGATCACGACCGTCATGCTCCCAACGACACGCGCTTTACCGTCGTAACAGGCGAAGTTCCGTTGTGTCGCTCAATATACGTTTATGTACTTTTTCGTGCGAAGGTTCCCCCTGTGACGCAGAGTCATGCCGCCCCGCTCCCCTCCCCCGAGCGACGCCGACACCTGCGCGAGACAGCCTCGTTGACGCAGGCTCAGGTCGCCGCGCGGATCGGTGTCACCCGGGAGACGGTGCGCGCGTGGGAGTCCGGCCGCACGACACCGCGCGGTCGCAGGCGGGAGGCGTACGCGAATCTGCTGACCTCACTGACCAAGGCGGACAAGGTGACGAACCCCCAGGAGGCAGCGCCTCCCACCCAGGCGGCGGTGTACCTGGACAAGGGACCGAAATCCTCCCGAGTGGCAGTGATCCCCGCCGCCGCCCCGGCCGGCCCGGCCCCCGCCGACACTCCGGTCGCCCCCGCCACCATCCCGGCCGAGCCGGCCCCCGCCGCCGCTCCGCCGAGCGCCCCCCTGACCCCCGCGCAGGCCTTCGACGCGCTCTACGCCTTCTGCGCCCCCGCCCTCGTACGGCAGACATACCTTCTCTCCGGCCGACGTGAACTCGCGCGCGAGTCGGTCGAGCGGGCGTTCCAACTGGCCTGGCAGCACTGGCCCGAGGTGGCCGTGGACCGCGACCCGGCGGGCTGGGTACGGGCGACGGCGTACGAGTACGCGCTCTCCCCCTGGCACCGGTTCCGGCCCCGGTTCCGCCACCCGGAGCCGCCCCCGGCCGACGCGTCCGACCGTGCGCTGCTGGACGTCCTGCTGACCCTGCCCGCGCCGCGCCGCCGCACGCTCCTCCTCTACGACGGTGTAGGCCTCGATCTTCCGGAGACCGCGGCGGAGACGGAGGCGAGCACACCCACGGCGGCGAACCGGCTGTTGCACGCGCGCGCGGCGATCGCGGCACGGCTGCCCGAACTCGCGAGCCCCGCCGAGCTGCACCGGCGGCTGGCGGAGGTGGCGTCCGCCCAACGGCTGCGCGCCGCCAAGTCACCCACCGTGCGGATGGGCGGCGAACAGCGGGCCCGCTTCTGGACCAGGGCGGCGATCGCGTTCACGGTCGCGATCATCGGCGCGACCGCACTGACCGTACGGACGGCCCCCACCCGGTACGAGCCCCCGGTACCCCCCGGTGAGACGGTTCAGGGCGTTCCCCGGCGGGCGGCCCCGGGCACGCTCTCGAACAAGGAACTGAAACTGCGCGCGAAGCTGAGGTCCGAGACCCAGCACGGACCACAACGGCTGATCCCCCTGCCCGAGTGAACCGGCCCCACCCCTCACCCGGACGAACCCGGCGCCGCGGAGGGCTCGCGACCCGGAAGCATCACGGTCGAGAACGCCGCAGACTCGAAAGGTTCACGGCCAAGAGGGCTCACGGCCCGGAAACCTCGCAGCCGGGAAAGTTCACGGCCGGAAAGACTCGGCCGGAAAGGCACGGCCGGGAGATGCCGGTGGGCCCGCCCCCACGAGGGGAGCGGGCC
>NZ_JBHWUU010000160.1:0-7513 GCF_042737375.1 Streptomyces sp. NPDC060000 | reverse complement strand
AGCCGCGACGGCTCGGGGGCACCCCCGTTTCTCGTGAGCTGTTGCTGGTGAGCTGTTTCTCGTGGGCTACGAGTGCGTGCGCAGCAGCGTGCGCATCGTCCGCATGGCCACCGACAGGTTGGCCAGGTCGAACGTCTCCGACGTCTGGATCTCCTCCAGCGTGGTCCGCGCCCGGCCCAGGATCGCCGCGTTCTTCTCCTCCCACGCCTTGAAGCGCTGCTCCGGCGTCGACGTGCCGTTGCCGACGGCCAGCACGTCCGCCGTCAGCGCCGCGTGGGCCGCGTACAGGTCCTCACGGATGGAGGCGCGGGCCATGGACTGCCAGCGGTCGGCACGCGGCAGCTCGATGATGCGGTCCATGAGCTGGGTGATGCGCAGCCGGTCGGCGAGGTCGTAGTAGACCTCGGCGACGTCCAGCGGGTCCCGCCCCATACGGTCGGCCACCGAGACGATGTCCAGCGCCGGGAAGGCCGAGGAGAACCCGGCCACCCGGGTGGCCAGCTCGTCCGGGACGCCGGCGTCGGTCAGCTCGTCGTGGATCCGCTGCCACCACTCCAGGTCCGCGCCGCGCAGCAGCTTCGTCAGCTGCGACCACACCTGCTCGACGCGCTCGGCGAAGAAGTCGACGGTCTCGGCGAGCTGGAGCGGCTGCGGCCGGTTGTTCAGCAGCCAGCGCGTACCGCGCTCGACGAGTCGGCGCGAGTGCAGCCGGATACGGGTCTGGACGTCGGCCTCGACCTGGTTGTCGAGATCCTCCACCGCGTCCCACACGGGCGCCGAGCGGAAGATCGCCCGGGCCGCGGTCTGGGCCCGCACGATCTCCTCGAGCGAGGCGCCGGTCTCCTCCCGCAGCCGGTGCAGATACGTCGTACCGCCCGTGTTGACCGTGTCGTTGACCAGCACGGTCGTGGTGATCTCACGGCGCAGCGGGTGGCTGTCGATGCCCTCGGGGAACCGCTCGCGCAACGCCGTCGGGAAGTACGCGTGCAGCAGGCCACGCAGATAGAGGTCGTCGGGCAGCGAGGTGTGCAGCAGCTCGTCCGACACCGTGATCTTCGTGTAGGCCATCAGGACGGCCGTCTCCGGGCTGGTCAGGCCCTGGCCTGCGCCGAGCCGCTCACGGATCTGCCGGTCGGTGGGCAGGAACTCCAGCGCCCGGTCCAGATGCCCCTCCCTCACCAGGTGGCGCATGAAGCGCTGCTGGGCGTGGAGCATGTCCTTGGACTGGGCGAGGGCGTTGGCGATCGCCGTGTTCTGCGCGTAGTTGTTGCGCAGGACGAGAGCGCCCACCTCGTCGGTCATCTCCGCGAGCAGCTTGTTGCGCTGCTTGACGGTCATGTCCCCCTCGGCGACCGCGCCGTTGAGCAGGATCTTGATGTTCACCTCGTGGTCGGAGGTGTCCACGCCCGCGCTGTTGTCGATGGCATCAGTGTTGATCTTGCCGCCGTGCAACGCAAACTCGATCCGGCCGAGCTGGGTCAGCCCCAGGTTGCCGCCCTCGCCGACGACCTTGACGCGCAGGTCGGCGCCGTCCACCCGGATGGGGTCGTTGGCCTTGTCGCCGACGTCGGCGTTCGACTCCGCGCCGGACTTCACGTACGTGCCGATGCCGCCGTTCCACAGCAGGTCCACCTGCGCCCGCAGGATCGCCTTCATCAGGTCGGCCGGGGTGAGCTTGGTGACGTTCCCCTCGATGCCCAGTGCCTCACGGATGTGACCGTTGACCGGGATCGCCTTCGCCGTGCGCGGGAAGACACCGCCGCCGGCGGAGATCAGGTCGCCGTCGTAGTCGGCCCAGCTGGAGCGGGGCAGCTCGAACAGGCGGCGGCGCTCGGCGTACGAGGTCGCCGCGTCCGGCTTCGGGTCGATGAAGATGTGCCGGTGGTCGAAGGCCGCGACCAGCCGGATGTGCTCGCTGAGCAGCATGCCGTTGCCGAACACGTCACCGGACATGTCACCGATGCCGACGACCGTGAAGTCCTCGGCCTGCGTGTTCACGCCCAGCTCGCTGAAGTGCCGCTTCACGGACTCCCAGGCACCGCGGGCGGTGATGCCCATGCCCTTGTGGTCGTAGCCGGCCGAGCCGCCGGAGGCGAAGGCGTCCCCGAGCCAGAAGTTGTACGACTCGGCGACCTCGTTGGCGATGTCGGAGAACGTCGCCGTGCCCTTGTCGGCGGCGACCACCAGGTAGGTGTCGTCCTCGTCGTGGCGCACGACGTCGGCCGGCGGCACGACCTCCCCGCCGACCATGTTGTCGGTGATGTCGAGCAGCGCCGAGATGAACGTCTTGTAGCTGGAGATGCCCTCGGCCAGCCACGCGTCACGGTCCACGCCCGGGTCGGGAAGCTGCTTGGCGACGAAGCCTCCCTTGGCGCCGACCGGCACGATGACGGTGTTCTTCACCATCTGCGCCTTCACCAGGCCGAGCACCTCGGTCCGGAAGTCCTCACGCCGGTCGGACCAGCGCAGACCACCGCGCGCGACCTTCCCGAACCGCAGGTGCACACCCTCGACCTGCGGCGAGTACACCCAGATCTCGAACGCGGGCCGGGGCGCCGGCAGATCCGGGATGGCCCGCGGGTCGAACTTCATGGAGACGTAGTCGTGCGGCCGGCCGTCCGCGCGCTCCTGGAAGAAGTTCGTGCGCAGGGTCGCCTTGATGACGGTGAGGAAGGACCGCAGGATCCGGTCCTCGTCGAGCGAGGCCACCTGGTCCAGAGCGGCGTCCAGCTCCTCGAGGAGGGCGTCGACGATCTCGTGCCCGGCGCGCTGCCGGTCGGGCGACATCCGCGCCTCGAACAACGACACGAGCAGCCGGGTGGTGTGGACGTTGGTCCGGAGGGTGTCCTCCATGTAGTCCTGGCTGAAGGTGGACCCCGCCTGGCGCAGGTACTTGGCGTACGCGCGCAGCACCATCGCCTGCCGCCAGTGCAGCCCGGCGCCCAGCACCAGCGCGTTGAACCCGTCGTTCTCCGCCTTGCCGGTCCAGGTCGCCGAGAACGCCTCCTGGAACCGCTCGCGCCCGTCGTCGCCGAGGAAGTCGCCGCCGGGGCCGGCCAGCGACTTGGGGATACGCAGCCCGAAGTCGTAGATCCAGGCGTTGCTGCGGTCCGAGCAGCGCAGTTCGTACGGCCGCTCGTCGATCACCTCGACACCGAGCCGGTTCAGGACCGGCAGCACCGCCGAGAGGGAGATCGCTTCGCCCCTGCGGTAGATCTTGAAGCGTCGCTCGTCGGGCGCCGCGCCCACCGGCTCGTACAGGCTGAGCGAGAAGGTGCGCTCCCCGGTGAGCCGCTCCAGGTGGACGAGGTCGGCGACGGCGGAGCGCGGGGTGTGGTCGGCCTTGTAGCCCTCGGGGAAGGCGTTGGCGTAGCGCCGCAGCAGTTCCGCGCCCCGCTCCTCCCCCAGCTCGGCGTTCATCGCCTCGCCGAAGGCGTCCGCCCAGGACCGCGCCGCCTCCACCAGCCGCGCCTCGATGCGCTCCTTGTCGGCGTCGGACAGCTCCGGCAGCTCGGTGCCCTGCGGGACCCGGACGACGAAGTGCAGCCGGGACAGGATCGACTCGGTGTTCCAGGCGGTGAAGTCGACGTTCGTCCCGCCCAGCTCCTCCTTGAGGATGTCGATGATCCGCAGCCGCACGCCCGTGGTGTAGCGGTCGCGGGGCAGGTACACGATCGCGGAGTAGTAGCGGCCGTACTCGTCCTGGCGCAGGTAGAGCCGCAGCCGCCGCCGCTCCTGGAGATAGAGCACGGACGTGACGATGGACCGCAGTTCGTCCACCGGGGTCTGGAAGAGCTCGTCGCGCGGGTAGGTCTCCATGATCTGGAGCAGGTCGCGCCCGTCGTGGCTGTTGGGCGAGAACCCGGCGCCCTTCAGCACGGCCTCGACCTTGCGCCGCACGACCGGCACCCGCACCACGGACTCGGTGTAGGCGGCGGAGGAGAACAGCCCGAGGAACCGCCGCTCCCCGACGACGTTCCCCTCCTTGTCGAACTTCTTCACCCCGACGTAGTCGAGGTAGGAGGGCCGGTGCACGGTGGCCCGGCTGTTCGCCTTGGTCAGCACCAGCAGCTTGTGCTCACGGGCCTTGGCGCGGGCATCGGCGGGCAGCCGCTCGAAGGACGGGCTGACGGGGTGGTCGTCACCGTCGGCGTGATGCGGGTCGGACCGCAGAATGCCGAGCCCGGTCCCGGGAACGGCGGCGAGGGAGTCGTCACCCCGCAGCTGGTACTCCCGGTAGCCGAGGAAGGTGAAGTGGTCGGCGGCCAGCCAGCGCAGCAGCTCACGGGCCTCGCCGACCTCGGGCCGCGCCAGATCGCCGGGGACGGGCTCCTCCTGGAGCTCGTCGGCGACCCGCAGCGCCGTGTCCCGCATCTTCTCCCAGTCCTCGACGGCCTCCCGGACGTCGGACAGGACGCGCACCAGGTCGGCGGTGATCTGCTTCAGGTCGGCGCGGTCGGTCTCACGGTCGGTCTCGACGTGGATCCACGACTCGACATGCCCGTCGTGCGGGAGGTCCCCGGCAGCGGGCGGGGCGCTGAGCACCTCGATGAGCTTGCCGGCCACATCGCGCCGCACGACGACCTGCGGGTGGATGACGAGGTGGATACCCCGCCCCTGCCGGGTCAGCTCATTGGTGACGGAGTCGACGAGGAACGGCATGTCGTCGGTCACGACCTCGACGACGGAGTGACTGCACGTCCACCCGTTCTCCTCGACGGTCGGCGTGTGGACCCGCACGTTGGCCGTCCCCTGCGGCCGGTTCTCGGCAAGCCGGTAGTGCGAGAGCGCGGCTCCGAAGACATCGACCGGGTCACGGCCGTTCAGGTCCTCCGGGGCGGTGTGCAGGTAGTAGCGCTGGAGGAACGCGAGGAGGGTGTCGTGGTCCGGGGTCCCCGGAGTACCGCCACCCTCGCCCGTCGTCCCAGTCGGTAGATGCCCCCCGACCGGGCTGTTCTCAGCGACCCGCGCCGCCCTCTCGAGCAGCTCGGCCTTGGCTTCGTCCAGCTTGGTCTGCATTGTCCTCTGGCTCCTGTCGCGCGCCGTTGCGTGACGTAGAAGGAAGTACGGTCTCTTCCCCTGCGGCTCGACGCCACGGCCCGGGGTCTCCGGTCTGCTCCGACGCTATGCCGCAAGATGAGATGAGCGGGGGGTTATCGGCCATTCTCGACAACACTCCCGGGTGTGACGCTGCTCTCCGCGTCACGTGCGTCCGGGGTGTGTACGGCGTCCCGGGGCCCTGTGCTGCCCCATCCCGCCCGCGCCGACCAGCGTCCGCCGCCCGGTCGCGGAGATGGTCCGCACACACCGGGCGCAGGGCAGGGGCTACAGCGCCCCCGCGAACTATCGCGCTGATCACGCCACTAAGGCTATCCCCCCGCCCGGCCCCCTCGTCACGAGCCGTATGTGTACAAAACAAGGCCCAGAACTTTGCCGTTCCGCACAGAGGCGAAACGGGGGAGAACGTGGGAAGGAGCGGCGTGCGGAACAGGGGGCGAAGCCCCTTCCGGGGCGCAGGACGGAGCCCCGGAAGGGGCGCAGGGGAACGCGGTCCCACTGAGGTGCAGGGCGGAGCCCCTTGCGAGGCCGGAAGGGCAGAGCCCCTCGCGGGGCGCAGGGGACGCAGCCCCCGCCGGGGCACAGGGCAGAGCCCCTCGCGGGGTGGAGGGCAGAGCCTGGCGCGGGGTGCAGGGGACGCGGTCCCGCCGGGCACAGGGGACGCGGTCCCGCCGGGGGCACAGGGCGGAGCCCGTCGCGGGGTCGAAGGGGCGGAGCCCCTGGGGATGGGACGGGTAGGGGCGGCGGGGGCGAGAAAAGCGGGGGCGAGAAAAGTCGACGCCGACCCCACCCCGCGGGACGCTGTAAGCGCCCCCTCTTGGCAAGCCCACCCCCAAGAGACACGTTGCCCACAGCAACCCCCGCCCGAGAGGAGCCCCCACCATGACCGCGAAAATCCTCATCGTCACCGGCGACGCAGCGGAATCCCTGGAAGTCCTCTACCCCTACCAACGCCTCCGCGAGGAAGGCTACGAGGTCCACATCGCCGCCCCCACCCGCAAAAAGCTCCAGTTCGTCGTCCACGACTTCGAACCCGGCTTCGACACCTACACAGAGAAGCCCGGCTACACCTGGCCCGCCGACCTCGCCTTCTCCGAGGTCGACCCCGGCCAGTACGCCGCCGTCGTCATCCCCGGCGGCCGCGCCCCCGAGTACCTCCGCAACGACCCCGAACTCCGCAAGATCCTCAAGTCGTTCTTCGACGCCGACAAACCGGTCGCCCAGATCTGCCACGGGCCCCTGCTCACCGCAGCCGCCGACGCCCTCCGCGGCCGCCGCGTCACGGCGTACCCGGCCCTGGAACTCGACATGCAGTCGGCGGGCGCCACCTTCCAGGACGCCGAGGCGGTGGTCGACGGCACCCTGGTCTCGGCCCGCGCCTGGCCGGACCACTCGGCATGGATGCGCGAATTCCTGAAGGTGCTACGAGCCAAGGCACCGGTGACGTGACCCGGGGCCAAGTTACCGATGACGTGACCGGGGCCAAGACACCGTCGACATGACCCGGCGGCACCGCCGCGGCACCTTCAGGACACCGCAGCCCACACCGGAGAACCCGCCCGCACAACCTTACGCAGCCGCGGCCAACCGCCCCGCGACCTCCACCGCCTCCCCCAGCGTGTCCACCACCGGCACCCCTACCCCCTCCAGACTGGCCCGGCTGTGCGACCCGCCGGTGTACAGCACGGCCCGCGCGCCCACATGCAACGCGGCCACGGCGTCATCCGCGGCGTCCCCGATCACCACCGTGCGCGCCACCTCGACGCCGGTCAGCGCCTCCAGGTGCCGCACCATGTGCTCGGCCTTGCTGCCGCCGGAGGGCCCGGTCCGCCCGTCGACCCGTATGAAGTGCGGCTCTATCCCGAAACCCCGGACCAGCGGCACGAGTTCATCGTGCACGTACATGCTCAGCAGGGACTGACTGTGCCCTGCCGACCGCCACCCCGCGAGCAGCTCCGCCGCGCCCGCGGTGAGCCCGCACCGCACCCGGTGCTCGGCGTAGTACCGGTGGAAGACGTCGTCCATGACCTCCCACTCCGCGTCGGTGGGCAGCCTCCCCAGCAGCCGCTCGTAGAACTTCGGCACCGGAACGCAGTAAAGCGCCCGGTACCGCTCCAGCGTGATCGGCTCCAGCCCCAGCTCGACGAATGCCGCGTTCGTCGCCCCGATGATCGCGTCGTTGTCGTGGAACAGCGTCCCGTTCCAGTCCCAGACGATGTGCGCCGCTTGCTGCTTCCCCATACCTGCAAACGTACCCGCCACCACCGACAATCAAATGCCGACCGACGCGGCCCCGGCCCACCGGACCGAACGCGGCGCGGGCTCCCGCGAATCCTCGAGACCAGCACTCGACGCAGCCCGCGAACCCACTGCACCAGTCAGCCGGCGCAACCTCCCGAACCCACGGGACCACTCAGCCGGCACCGCCCCGCGAACCCGCCACAGCAGTCACAAC
>NZ_JBHWUU010000159.1:0-7729 GCF_042737375.1 Streptomyces sp. NPDC060000 | reverse complement strand
AGATCTTTTCTCGACCCGATTTCCTCGGTGCTTTCCAGGTTCCCGCTTTTGTTTCGCGGTTTCCTTTCCGGCGGTTCCGACTTTATCAGAAGTTCTGAGTCGGTTTTCCCGGCCCCTCCCGGGAGTGGATCCGGGGCACGAGGTGTACCGGGTTCCCGTTCAGGCGGAGCCGTAAACGTACTGGAGCGGGGCTCCCCGATGCAAATCGAGGAGCCCCGCTCCAGGTGCACGCGTACGAAGGGCCGGTACGTCGCTCAGACCTCCACCACGACCGGGAGGATCATCGGCCTGCGGCGATAGGTGTCGGAGACCCACTTGCCCAGCGTGCGGCGGATGAGCTGCTGCATCTGATGGGGCTCGACCACGCCGTCCTGGGCCGAGCGTTCCAGGACCTCGGCGATCTTCGGAGTGACGGCGGAGAAGGCCGAGTCCTCGATGCCCGAGCCACGCGCCTGGATGTGCGGGCCTCCGGTGATCTTGCCGGTGGAGGAGTCCACGACGACGAAGACCGAGATGATGCCCTCGTCGCCCAGGATCTTCCGGTCCTTGAGGGCCGGCTCGCCCACGTCTCCGACCGAGAGGCCGTCGACATAGACGTAACCCGCCTGGACCTTGCCCGTGATCCTCGCCTTGCCCTCGACGAGGTCTACGACCACGCCGTCCTCGGCGATCACGATGCGGTCGTGCGGGACGCCGGTCAGGGCGCCCAGCTCGGCGTTGGCGCGCAGGTGGCGCCATTCGCCGTGCACCGGCATCAGGTTCCTCGGGCGGCAGATGTTGTAGAAGTACAGGAGCTCGCCCGCGGACGCGTGGCCCGAGACGTGCACCTTGGCGTTGCCCTTGTGGACGACGTGTGCGCCCCAGCGGGTCAGGCCGTTGATCACGCGGTAGACCGCGTTCTCGTTGCCGGGGATGAGCGAGGACGCCAGGATCACCGTGTCGCCGGCAACGATCCGGATCTGGTGGTCGCGGTTGGCCATGCGGGACAGGGCCGCCATCGGTTCACCCTGGGAGCCCGTGCAGACCAGGACCACCTCGTGGTCGGGCAGGTCGTCGAGCGTCTTGACGTCCACGACCAGGCCCGGTGGCACCTTCAGGTAGCCCAGGTCGCGGGCGATACCCATGTTGCGGACCATCGAGCGGCCCACGAAGGCGACCCGGCGGCCGTACTCGTTCGCGGTGTCCAGGATCTGCTGGATGCGATGGATGTGGCTGGCGAAGCTGGCCACGATGATCCGCTTGCGGGCGTTCGCGAAGACCGTGCGCAGGACGTTGGAGATGTCCCGCTCGGGCGCCACGAAACCGGGCACCTCGGCGTTCGTCGAGTCGGACAGGAGGAGGTCGATCCCCTCCTCGCTCAGACGTGCGAACGCGTGGAGATCCGTGAGGCGGCCGTCCAGCGGGAGCTGGTCCATCTTGAAGTCGCCCGTGTGGACCACCATGCCCGCCGGCGTGCGAATGGCGACCGCGAGGGCGTCCGGAATCGAGTGGTTGACGGCGATGAACTCGCAGTCGAACGGGCCGATGCGCTCACGGTGTCCCTCCGCCACCTCCAGGGAGTACGGGCGGATCCGGTGCTCCTGGAGCTTGGCCTCGATGAAGGCGAGGGTCAGCTTGGAGCCGATCAGCGGGATGTCCGGCTTCTCCCGGAGGAGATAGGGGACGGCGCCGATGTGGTCCTCGTGACCATGGGTGAGGACGATGCCCTCGATGTCGTCGAGGCGGTCCCGGATGGATGTGAAGTCCGGCAGGATCAGGTCGATTCCGGGCTGCTCCTCCTCGGGGAAGAGCACACCGCAGTCGACGATCAGCAGACGGCCTCCGTACTCGAAGACCGTCATGTTCCGGCCGATTTCGCCGAGGCCGCCGAGCGGGGTGACCCTGAGGCCGCCCGCCGGGAGCGGCGGTGGCGGGGCAAGTTCGGGATGCGGATGACTCAAAAGACTCTCCTCAACCACACGCGCCACGTACCGGTGGGCACGTGGCGCGCGTGACGTTCGTGCAGTAGCAGTTGTCGTGGTGGATGCAGGCACCGGTGGCCCGCTATTCAGTTGTGTTCAGTTGTGAAGTCCGTTGTCAGAGCTGTACCCCGCCCGCCGCAAGATCGATCTTGAGCTGATCGATCTCTTCGGGCGAGCACTCGACCATGGGCGAGCGGAGCGGGCCGGCGGGCAGCCCCAGCAGGGTGAGCGCCGCCTTCGTCGTCATGACTCCCTGGGTGCGGAACATGCCCGTGTACACCGGGAGAAGCTTCTGGTGGATCTCGGCCGCCTTCTGGACGTCCCCGGCGGTGAACGCCTCGACGAGGGCGCGCAGGTCCGGTGTGACCACATGGCCGACGACCGAGACGAAACCGACCGCGCCCACGGAGAGCAGCGGCAGGTTCAACATGTCGTCGCCGGAGTACCAGGCCAGACCGGAGCGCGCGATGGCCCAGCTCGCGCGGCCCAGGTCGCCCTTGGCGTCCTTGTTGGCGACGATCCGCGGGTGCGCCGCGAGGCGGACCAGTGTCTCGGTGCTGATCGGGACGCCGCTGCGGCCGGGGATGTCGTAGAGCATGACCGGCAGCTCGGCGGCGTCGGCGACGGCCGTGAAGTGCCGGTACAGGCCCTCCTGAGGGGGCTTGTTGTAGTACGGGGTGACGACCAGCAGGCCGTGCGCGCCCGCCTTCTCGGCCGTACGGGCGAGTTCCACACTGTGGTGGGTGTCGTTGGTGCCGACGCCGGCGACGACGTGGGCACGGTCTCCGACGGCCTCCAGGACGGCTCGTACCAGGTCCGATTTCTCCGCGTCACTGGTGGTGGGGGACTCGCCGGTCGTGCCGTTGACGATCAGGCCGTCGTTGCCTGCGTCCACCAGATGGGTGGCGAGCCGCTGTGCGCCGTCGAGGTCGAGTGCGCCGTCCGCCGTGAAGGGCGTGACCATGGCGGTGAGGACCCGCCCGAAGGGGGTCTGCGGAGTGGAGGTCGGAGCCATGGGTGACACGCTACTCGTTACTCACCGTGGGGTCTGCCCTCGGGGGGCGCGAAAAGTCATGACAAAGATGGAACCCGGCACTGCCTGCTCGGGGGTTCAAGCAGTGCCGGGTCCGTTTGATCAGGCTAGATGAACTTCTCTAAATGCCGCAATACGGACACTTCGCTCGGATGACCCGTACATACGTCTCCTCGCCCCGTCTCCGCCGCTCATGCCCGTTGTGCCGTTGCGTCCGTCAGGGCGCCACGCGACCGTTGGCGTTGAAGGCCGCGTACGTCAGGGGCATGAGCGCGGCCCACTCGGCCTCCATCTTCTCGCCCACCATCTCGATCTCCCGCTGCGGGAAGGACGGCACCTTCGCCAGCTCGTGCTGGGTGCGCAGACCGAGGAAGTGCATCAGCGAGCGGGCGTTGCAGGTGGCGTACATCGAGGAGAAGAGGCCGACGGGGAGGACCGCGCGGGCGACCTCGCGGGCCACGCCGGCGGCGAGCATCTCCTGGTAGGCCTCGTAGGCCTGGCGGTAGGAGTTCTCCATGGTGCGGTTGACGAGTTCCTGCTGAGCCTGCGTGCCCTCGACGAAGACGTACTTCCCGGGACGGCCCTGCTGGACGAGTTTGCGGGACTCGCCGGGGACGTAGAAGACGGGCTGGAGCTCCCGGTAGCGGCCGGACTCCTCGTTGTACGACCAGCCCACGCGGTGGCGCATGAACTCGCGGAAGACGAAGATCGGGGCGCTGATGAAGAAGGTCATCGAGTTGTGCTCGAAGGGGCTGCCGTGCCGGTCCCGCATGAGGTAGTTGATCAGGCCCTTCGAGCGCTCAGGGTCCTTGCCCAGCTCGTCCAGGGACTGCTCGCCGACGGTCGAGACACGGGCGGCGAAGAGCACATCGGCGTCGGACGCGGTGTGCTTGACCAGTTCGACGGTGACGTCGCTGCGGAAGCCGGGCTTGAGGTCGTCGGCGGGGCTGTCGGTCACTGTGCGGGGGTCCTTCCGTCGCGTCTTCGGAGCGGCGCCAACTCTACGGGGGCCGTCGAGCCGGACGTCCACGGGCGTGCCGCCGGATCCGTGTGGGACGTCTGCTGATATGAGGCACGTTTTCGGGCACTCGCTCGTCTGTATCAGTGAAGCCGTCTTCAGTGAAGCGTCCGATCCGAGAGCCCCAGGAGGAAGTACCCATCATGTTCCGCCGGCGCGAGCCCGTCCCTTTCGCTTTTCTCGCCGAGGCCGAGAGGTTTCGTAGCAACGTCACTCCCCCACCCCAGGCGCGGTCCTCCGCCGGGCAGATAGCCGGGCGCTGGCTGCTGGGGCTCACCATCGTGGCCGCGCTGGTGGGCTCCCTGGTCATCGGGATGCCGGCGTTGAGGCTGGACCACTCCTCGCAGGCCCAGCAGTCGCAGGCGTCCCAGGGGCGCTGACGCCATCCGGACCCCCGATGGTGGTGAGCCGGGACACAGACGGATAGCCTCACCGGGCACAGCCCACGCATGGACGAGTGAGGACCAGCCGTGCCCCTGCCCTTCCTGACGGCCGACCGCGCATTCGAGGCGGCGGACGACGTCGCGTTGCCCTTCGAGGACCGTGAGCGCTGGCGGCGCCCCTACCGGCCCGGGCCCTGGCGGGTCGGGGTGGCCGCGTTGACGCTGCTGCTCGCCTCGTACGTGCTGTTCGCGGCCGTCATCATCGCGCTGACCGGCTCGCTGTCCGAGGCCGGTGTGGTCTTCGGCTGTTCCCTGGTCGTGATCGCCTGCGCTCTGCGGCTGCTGCGCGTCGGGGTGTGGGTGAGCGACCGCGGGCTGCGCCACGTGAGCTTCCTCCTCACCCGCACGCTGCCCTGGGAGCGGATCGTGGCCGTGCGGACCGTGCAGCGGCCGGTGCGCTGGCTGGGGTTGCCGCGCACCGTCCAGGGCCAGGCCCTGACCGTCGTACGGCGGGACCGGCCCGCCGGGGAGGCCGCTGCGCTGCTGACGACGCACGGGCCGGACTTCCTGGCGCGCGGCGAGGCTTTCGACCGGGCGGCGGACGCCATCGAGGCGTGGGCCGCGGAGAACCGGCACGGCTGATCACCCGGACGCTCGATCGGACACGTTGAAGGGGCCGGTCCGCCACAGGTGCGGGCCGGCCCCTTCGTCGTACGGCTCAGGCGACCTGGGCCGGCTTGCCGTCGTGCAGCCTGATCGCGCGTTGCATGGCTTTGCGGGCGCGGGGGGTGTCCCGGGCGTCGTGGTAGGCGACGGCGAGGCGGAACCAGGTGCGCCAGTCGTCGGGAGCCGCCTCCGTCTCGGTCTTGCGCCGGGCGAAGACCTCGTCGGCGGAGTCGCGGTCGACGCGGCCGCCCGCGGTGCGCTTCAGTTCGTCGACGGGCAGCCCGCCCTCGGCGTCGAGTTCGGCGGCGAGGGCGTTGGCCCGGCGGACGAACTGGGTGTTCTTCCACAGGAACCAGACGCCGATGACCGGCAGGATCAGCACCGCCAGACCGAAGGTGACGGTCAGGAGGGTGCCGGACTGGATGAGCATGACGCCGCGGCTGCCGACCAGGACGAAGTAGAAGACCAGGACGGCGGCCGTGACGGCGTAGGAGAGCTTGGCGCGCATGTCAGCCTCGGCCGAGGTCCAGGAAGTTTTCCAGACCGAAGGTGAGGCCCGGCGTCGACACCACCCGGCGGGCGCCCAGCAGGATGCCCGGCATGAAGCTGCTGTGGTGGAGCGAGTCGTGGCGGACCGTGAGGGTCTCGCCCTCGCCGCCCAGCAGCACCTCCTGATGCGCCAGCAGGCCGCGCAGTCGGACGGCGTGGACCGGGATGCCGTCGACGTTCGCGCCCCGCGCGCCGTCCAGACCCGTCTCCGTGGCGTCCGGCGCCGGGGCCGTGCCGGCCTCGCGCCGAGCTTCGGCGATGAGTTGGGCGGTGCGTGTGGCGGTGCCCGAGGGGGCGTCCACCTTGTTGGGGTGGTGGAGTTCGACGATCTCGACGGACTCGAAGTAGGGCGCGGCGATCTGCGCGAACTTCATGGTCAGAACGGCCCCGATGGAGAAGTTGGGCGCGATGAGAACGCCCGTCTCCGGGGACTCGGCCAGCAGGCCCGTCAGCTGCGCGAGGCGCTCGTCGGTCCAGCCGGTCGTACCGACCACGGCGTGGATGCCGTGCCGTACGCAGTAGTCGAGGTTGTCCACGACCGAGGCCGGCGTGGTCAGTTCGACCACGACCTGAGCGCCGTTCTCGGACAGCGACTGAAGCTTGTCGCCCCGGCCGAGGGCGGCCACCAGCTCCATGTCCTCGGCGGCCTCGACCGCCCTTACCGCCTCTGAGCCGATCCGGCCCTTGGCGCCGAGGACCGCCACGCGCAGCTTGCTCATCTCTGGTGCTTCCTTACCGAAGTTGCCGAAGGCCTGTCGAGGGGGGTCAGGCGACCGCGTCGTGCAGCCGGGAGGCCTGTTTGTCCTTGAGCGGGCCGATGACCGACAGCGACGGGCGCCGTCCCAGGATGTCGCGGGCCACCGAGCGGACCTCGTCCGGGGTCACCGCCGCTATCCGGGTCAGCATGTCGTCGACCGACATCTGCTCGCCCCAGCACAGCTCGCTCTTGCCGATGCGGTTCATGAGCGCGCCGGTGTCCTCGAGGCCGAGGACCGTGGAGCCTCTCAGCTGGCCGATGGCGCGGCCGATCTCCTCGTCGGACAGGCCGTGCTCGGCGACCTGGTCGAGTTCGTCCCGGCAGATCTTCAGCACGTCGTGCACCTGGCTCGGGCGGCAGCCCGCGTACACGCCGAAGAGGCCGCAGTCGGCGAAGCCCGAGGTGTACGAGTACACGCTGTAGGCCAGGCCGCGCTTCTCGCGGACCTCCTGGAAGAGGCGCGAGGACATGCCGCCGCCGAGCGCCGTGTTGAGCACGCCCAGCGCCCAGCGACGGTCGTCCGTGCGGGCCAGACCCGGCATGCCGAGGACGACATGCGCCTGCTCGGTCTTGCGGCCGATCAGATCGACGCGGCCGGAGGCGCGGATCGTACGCCGCCCGTCACGCGGGGCGATGGGTGTCGCGTCCGTGTTCTTGAGGGCGCCCGCCTTCTCGAAGGCCGCGCGGACCTGGCGTACGACCGTGTTGTGGTCGATGTTGCCGGCCGCCGCGACCACGAGGTGGGTCGGGTCGTAGTGCTTCTTGTAGAAGCGGCGGATGCGGTCGGCGGTGAGGGCGTTGACCGTGTCGACGGTGCCCAGGACCGGGCGGCCGAGGGGGTTGTCGCCGAACATGGTCTGCGCGAACAGGTCGTGCACGCAGTCACCGGGGTCGTCCTCGGTCATCGCGATCTCTTCGAGGATCGCCCCCCGCTCGACGTTGACGTCCTCCTCGATGATGAGGGAGCCCGTGAGCATGTCGCAGACGACGTCGATGGCGAGCGGCAGATCGGCGTCGAGCACGCGCGCGTAGTAGCACGTGTACTCCTTCGCCGTGAACGCGTTCATCTCGCCGCCGACCGCGTCTATGGCGGAGGAGATGTCCAGCGCGGACCTGCGGCTCGTCCCCTTGAAGAGGAGGTGCTCCAGGTAGTGCGTGGCGCCGTTCAGGGACGGCGTCTCGTCGCGGGAGCCGACGTGCGCCCAGATGCCGAAGGTGGCGGAGCGGACCGAGGGGAGGGTCTCGGTGACGATGCGCAGGCCGCCCGGGAGGGTGGTCTTGCGGACGACACCGATGCCGGCCGTGCCCTTGATCAGGGTTTGGGTACGGGCGACGGCCCGCGCCTCCGAAGAGGTGCGGGCC
>NZ_JBHWUU010000158.1:0-7968 GCF_042737375.1 Streptomyces sp. NPDC060000 | reverse complement strand
TGGGCCCCGTGCTGTGCCTGCCCGGGGTGCGACCCCCGGACCCCCGGCCGCGTGTGACCGACCGCACCCGGTCCGCTGACGTTAGTCCCCGTTAACCTGCTGGCATGACCGTGAATCTCGAAGTCGCCGACGGCGTCGGTACGCTGCGCCTCGACCGCCCGCCCATGAACGCGCTGGACGTCGCCACCCAGGACCGGCTCAAGGAGCTCGCCGAGGAGGCGGCCCGTCGTGACGACGTACGCGCGGTCGTCGTGTACGGCGGGGAGAAGGTGTTCGCGGCGGGAGCGGACATCAAGGAGATGCAAGCGATGGACCACACCGCGATGGTCCTGCGCGCCCGCGCCCTCCAGGACTCCTTCACAGCGGTGGCCCGCATCCCCAAGCCGGTCGTCGCGGCGGTGACCGGGTACGCGCTCGGCGGCGGCTGCGAGCTCGCGCTGTGCGCGGACTTCCGGATCGCCGGGGACAACGCCAAGCTGGGCCAGCCGGAGATCCTGCTCGGGCTGATCCCCGGCGCCGGCGGCACCCAGCGCCTCTCCCGGCTGGTCGGCCCCTCCAAGGCGAAGGACCTGATCTTCACGGGCCGGATGGTCAAGGCCGACGAGGCGCTGACGCTGGGGCTGGTGGACCGGGTCGTCCCGGCCGCCGACGTGTACACGGAGGCGCACCGCTGGGCCGCGAAGCTGGCGCAGGGTCCGGCGATCGCGCTGCGGGCCGCGAAGGAGTCGATCGACACCGGTCTGGAGACCGACATCGAGACGGGCCTGGCGGTCGAACGGAACTGGTTCGCGGGTCTGTTCGCGACCGCCGACCGCGAGACCGGCATGCGCAGCTTCGTGGAGGAAGGCCCCGGCAAGGCCAAGTTCCTGTGAGGGAGGAGCCCTCCTGCGAACTCCCCGGTACCACTTGCAATTGACGGGGCGTCTCATCCGGGTCCCCCGAAGGGGCGGTTTAGGGGAACCTTAAGGCGACCTTAAGCCTGTCTTGTCGGGGGAGCCCGGAGAGTGCCCGTGACCGCACTGTCGCCGCAGGTCAGTCATGGTTTGTCAGGCTTTGATCTGTCCCTGGCATATGCCGATCCGGGCATTCGGAACCACCTGTTCCGGGGGGTGCATTCCGCCGGAACGGCCCCGGAGGGGTTCCTGGGCGGCCATGATGGGAGGCATGGCGGGGCTGGAGGGCATCGAACAGCCGCGGGGATCGAGCCGTGCGGCCGCGGCGCGCTGGTCGCCTGCGGTCGAGGACGAACGGGCGCTGAAGGCGCTGGAGTTGTTCGGCAACCCGACCGAGGGCGAGGTTCCGCTGCCGTCCCGCCCCGAGTCCGCCGCCACGGCCCGCCGACTGGCCCAGGTCGTCGTGCTGCGCCAGTGGGGACTGACCCCCAAGATGACCGAGGACGCGGTCCTCCTCGTCTCCGAACTCGTCGGCAACGCCGTACGCCACACCGGCGCCCGTGTCTTCGGCCTCCGGATGCGGCGCCGCCGCGGCTGGATCCGCGTCGAGGTCCGCGACCCCTCCCGAGGTCTGCCCTGTCTGATGCCGGTCCAGGAACTGGACGTCAGCGGCCGGGGACTGTTCCTCGTCGACAAGCTGTCCGACCGGTGGGGCGTCGACCTGCTGCCCCTGGGGAAGACGACCTGGTTCGAGATGCGAGTGGCCGACCGCTAGGCCGGGCCGTCGGGCCGGGGTGGTGGGGGCTCCTTGTCCGGTGCGGGGCGGCGGTGACGCCGTCTCCGGGGGCCGCCGCCCCCAGGCCCCCGCTTCGCGCTGAACGGCCTCGTCCTCGAGCGCCGGACGGGCTGGAGGTACGGGCTGGGCTGGAAGTGCCGGCCGGTAGACCGACTGAGGCCAGGGTGCGTCAATCGCCGTAATCGGTGCATTCCACCCCTTAAATAGTGCGGTGACCACATCCGACCGCCGTTCCGCGCTGCGGGCGGGCGCCGGGCTCGTCGCCGGGGGTGCGTTCGCGGCCGCGTGCTCGCCCTCCAGGCCCTCGTCCGGCACCGTCGCCCAGCACGCCCCCACCTCTGCGGCCTCCCGCTCCCCGGCCCCGACCGCCGCGGCCCGCACCTCCTCGGTCTCCGGCTCCGCGGCGCCCGCTTCCTCCCCGGCCGGCGCCACCGGGGCGCCTGCCCGTCCCCGGGTCGCGCCCGCGCCCCGCGCCTTCCCCGGACAGCCCGCCCAGATCACGCACGGCCCCCGGGACCGCTCCCGTGTCGCCCTCACCTTTCATGGTCAGGGCGAGCCCGCCGTCGCCAAGGCGCTGCTCGGAGAAGCCGAACGGCACGGCGCCCGGGTCACCGTGCTGGCCGTCGGGACCTGGCTCGACGAGCACCCCGACCTCGCCCGCCGGGTCCTCGACGGCGGCCACGACCTCGGCAACCACACCCAGCGCCACCTGGACATCAACGCCATGTCCGAGGCCGAGGCGGCGGCCGAGATCACCGGATGCGCCGAGCGGCTGCGCAGGCTCACCGGGTCCATCGGCACCTGGTTCCGCCCCTCCCGGGCGGCCCGCGCCTCCCCGCTGGTGGAGAGGCTGGCCCGCCGCGCCGGCTATCCGCACGTCCTCTCCTACGACGTCGACTCCCTCGACTTCACCTCGCCCGGCGCATCCGCCGTCGCCCGCAACATCCTCGGCGAGGTCCGCGCCGGGTCCGTCGTGAGCCTGCACTTCGGGTACGCGGACACGGTCGCCGCACTCCCCGCCGTACTCGACGAACTCGACCGCCGCGGACTGCGCGCGGTCACCACCACGGAGCTGATCGGCTGATGCACCGCAACCTCGTGAAAAGCGCCCTGCTCGCCGGTGCCGCGCTCACCGTCCTCGCCGCCTGCGGTACCGGGGGCGGGACGGCCGGGGAGGGGCCGGGCGGGGGCACCAAGGCGGCCGCCCCCGCACCGGCGAAGAAGGCCGGGAAGCCCGCCGTCGACGGACTGCCCGGCATGCCGCCCGTGCTCGACCCGAAGGACGTCTACGCCGCCGACCGCCCGAACCGGCTCTCCCCGGTGGTCAAGGACTTCCCGTCCCGGGTCTACGTCCCCAACACCGAGTCGGACACCGTCTCCGTCATCGACCCGAAGACGTACGAGGTGATCGAGACCATCCGTGTCGGCCACCAGCCCCAACACGTCGTGCCCTCTTGGGACATGAAGACCCTGTGGGTCAACAACGACCGCGGGAACACCCTCACCCCCATCGATCCCAGGACCGGAAAGGCGGGCAAGGAGGTCTCGGTGCACGACCCGTACAACCTCTACTTCACGCCCAACGGCAAGTACGCCGTCGTCATGGCCTCCCTCGACCGCGAACTCGTCTTCCGCGACGCGCACACCATGAAGCGGATCAGGACGGAACCGGTCAGCTGCTACGGCGTCAACCACGCCGACTTCTCACCGGACGGTCGCTACTTCATCGTGTCCTGCGAGTTCAGCGGTGAGCTGCTGAAGGTCGACACCGCGCGGATGGAGGTCGTCGGGCAGCAGAGACTGCCCTTCAAGGGCGCCATGCCACAGGACGTGAAGATCTCGCCCGACGGGAAGCGGTTCTACGTCGCGGACATGATGGCCGACGGGATGTGGATCGTCGACGGCGACAGCTTCGGCAAGCCCGGGTTCCTGTACACGGGCAAGGGCTGCCACGGGCTGTACATCGGCCGGGACTCCCGCGAGATGTACGTCTCCAACCGGGGCGAGGGTACGGTCTCGGTCTTCGACTTCCACGAGAACGCCCTCACCAAGAAGTGGCGTCTCCCGCAGGGCGGCAGCCCAGACATGGGCGGTGTCTCGGCGGACGGCAAGGTCCTGTGGCTGTCCGGGCGGTACAACTCCGAGGTGTACGCCATCGACACCCGCACCGGAGCGCAGCTCGCCCGCATCAAGGTCGGACGGGGTCCGCACGGCCTCGCCGTCTACCCGCAGCCCGGCCGCTACTCGCTCGGCCACACCGGTATCTTCCGCTAGGGCGAGCCGCTCGGAGGTGGTGGGGGCGCGCCGCCACCGCGCCCCAGAGGTGCTCAGCGGCTGTGTGAGCGACCTGGAGCACATGCCGCGGCAGCGGCCGCCGTGCCGCCCGGCTCCTGCCTGACGGTGAGCAGCGCCTCCGCCCCGACCGGCCGGTAGCCCGCCGCCTGGAACGCCCGTGTGCTGCGGGCGTTCCCCGGCGAGACCTGCGCCCACACCGCCTCGCCCCCGCCCAGGTGCCGCGCCGCGGCCACCAGGGCCCGCCCCAGCCCCCGCTGCCGTACGACCTCCTCGACCGACCTCCACGGCGACCTCCAGCCGCCCCGCCACCCCACGCCCGAGGACGACCACGCCCCCCGCCGCGGCCCACACCCGCACCTCGTCGCGCCGTCTGCGCGAGCTGACCACCCGGGGTGGTCCGGGTCCTCGATCTCCGTCAGCGCGAGGGACGGCGCGCCCGGCAGCGGGGAGCCGACCAGCAGCGCGTCGACCGTCTCCGCGGCACGGCCCGGTTAATGAGCCGTCTCGTGCACCTGGGGGCCGAGGAGATCCTGCGAGGTCTGCTGGGCGACGCGGACCGGGTGGCCGTCCTGGACCGGCTGACCGCCGCCGCCGCCGAACGGGTCGCCCGCTACCGCCGGTTTTCGGCGATCGTGAACGGCGTCGGAACCCAGCCCTCGTACGACGCGGAGTACTCCTGGGTGGTCGCTGCGCTCCGCGCTCACCAGGGCCGTTAACCTGACCTGCGTCAGTAGAACAGCGAGTATGACCGCAAGGCATGACGAAGAGGGGCGGATCGGTGGCCGACATCGAAGATGCGCGCAAGGAGTTCCAGCGGATCGACACGGACGGGGACGGCTTCATCACCGCGGCCGAGTTCAAGTCCGCCCTGGCCCAGGGAGGTGACTGGAACGTCACCGAGTCGGTCGCCGAGGCCGTCATCAAGAGCCGCGACCTCAACGGGGACAAGCTTCTCTCGTTCGACGAGTTCTGGGCGCACCTGAACAAGTGAGACAAGCGGTACAGGGGCGCCTCGCCGACGCGGGGCGCCCCTTCTCATGCCCAGCGCTCGATGCGCACGGTCCACCGGCCGCCGTGCCGTTCCAGCGCCGGCGGCAGGCCGAAGCACTGAGGGGGGCCTTGGCCGGGTCAGGCCGTCCGGCGCCTGTACTGCCCCGGCGCGACGCCGTACTCCCGCTTGAACGCCTTGGCGAAGGCGAACTCCGAGGTGTAGCCGGTGCGTTGGGCGACCTGCCGCAGAGGTACGTCGTCCGCTCGCAGCAACCGGCCGGCGGTCGTCATCCGCCACCACGTCAGGTACGTCAGCGGCGGCTCGCCCACCAGCGCGGTGAACCGGCGCGCGAAGGCGGCCCGGGACAGCCCGCCCTCACCTCCCAGCTCCTGCACCGTCCACGACCGGGCCGGGTCGCCGTGGATGGCGCGCAGCGCCGCCGAGACCGCTGGGTCGGCGAGCGCGGCCGCCCAGCCCGCGGTCCGTCCGGCACCCCGCTCCAGCTGCCACCACGCACGCACGATGTACAGCAGGAGCGTGTCCAGGAGCGCGGTGACGATGGCGTCCGAACCGGGGCTGCGCTCGTCCAGTTCCATGGCCAGCAGTTCCACCGCGGCGCGCAGCGAGCGGTGCGTGCCGAGCCGGGCGGGCAGGTGTACGACATCCGGCAGCTCGGCCAGGAGACGGTGGGCGCGGGAGCGGTCCAGCCGGTAGACACCGCACATCATCACGACGTCCGCGCACTCGGGCCGGGCGGCCGGATGCGGTGGTTCGGGCCAGCGTCCGTCGGAGCCCACCCGCACCTCCTTCAGCGGCGCGTCGAGCCCGCTGGCCAGCGCGTGTCCGTGGCCGTGCGCCAGGAACACCACATCCCCGGCCGCGAGCGCGACCGGTTCGCCCCCGGCCGGGATCAGCCACGCCGACCCGCGCAGCAGCACATGGAACCCGGCGCCGTCCGACGCCCCGAACCGCATCCCCCAGGGCGCGCGCACGTCCCGGCGGGAGGAGTGCGGCCGCCCGGTGCGCATCGCCGCGACGGCGTCGCTGAGCACGTCCATGCCGACACCGTAACGCCTGCCGCGCGCAGCGGGACGCGCGGTGCGAGACGCACGGACAGGAAACCGATACCGACGGACATGGATCGTCTCGCGGCCGGGGCCTAGCGTCGACGACATGACATTTCCTTCCTCAACTCCCGTTCGTACTGTGCTCTTTCACAAACTCGGCGGCCCCGACGTGCTCACCGTCGAAGAGGTCGACCTGCCCGCGCCCGGCCCCGGGGAGGTGCTCGTCCGGGTGGAGGCGGTGGCGCTCAACCGGGCCGAGGCCCTCTTCCGTTCGGGCGGCTACTACTACCGGCCGGCCCTGCCCGGCTCCCGCAACGGCTACGAGGCGGCCGGCGAGGTCGAGGCGGTCGGCGAGGGCGTGACCGCGTTCGCCCCCGGCGACCTGGTGATGTCGGCGGCCAACTTCGAACTCGGCGCCCATGGCGTGTACGCCGAACGGGTCCTGCTGCCGCAGACCTCGCTGGTCCCGCGCCCGGCCGGGGTCGACGCCGTCGACGCGGCGGCCGTCTGGCTCACGTACACCACCGCCTACGGCGCCCTGGTCGAACGGGCGGGTCTGGCCCCGGGCGACCGCGTTCTGATCACCGGCGCGTCCAGCGGTGTGGGTACGGCCGCGATCCAGGTCGTCCGCCGGGCCGGCGCGGTCCCGATCGTCACCACCCGGACCGGGGCCAAGCGGCGGCGGCTGTACGACCTGGGCGCGGAGCATGTGATCGTCAGCGACGACGAGGACGTGATCAAGGAGACCGGGCGGCTCACCGGCGGCCGGGGCGCCGACATCGTCCTCGACGCGATCGGCGGTGCCGGGTTCGCCGCCCTGGGCGAGGCGACCGCCGCCGACGGCACCCTGGTCAGCTACGGCTGGCTGGACCAGCAGCCCATCCAGCTGCCCCGCCGGTGGCCGCTGACCGTGCACGGTTACGCCAACTTCGTCGTCACCGGCACCGAGGACGGCCGCCGCCGCGGCTCCCACTACGTCAACTCGGGGCTCGCCGACGGCACGCTCCGCCCGGTCGTCGCCGAGGTCTTCGAGGGCCTGGACCGCATCCGGGACGCCCATCGGCTGATGGAGTCGAACACGCACACAGGAAAGATCGTCGTACGGGTCGCGGAATAGCCCGCGGCCGCCCGAGGTTGTCCCTGCCAGACGCATGCATGTGCATCGATTGCGAAGGGCAAGGCCTGTCATGAAGATCGGCATCATCGGCGCGGGCAACATCGGTGGCAACCTCACCCGGCGGCTCACCGCGCTGGGTCACGACGTCTCCGTCGCGAACTCCCGTGGACCCCTGACGCTCAAGGAACTTGCCGAGGAGACGGGAGCGACCCCCGTCGTCGTCGAGGAGGCGGCGCGCGGTGCCGAGGTCGTGGTGATCACGATTCCGGTCAAGGCGGTCCCGAGTCTGCCGCCCGGCATCCTGGACGGCGCGGCCGACGGCGTGGCCGTCATCGACACCAACAACTACTACCCGCAGCAGCGCGACGGCCGGATCGCGGAGATCGAGGACGAGGGCCTCACCGAGAGCCGCTGGACGGAACGCCGGATCGGCCACCCCGTGATCAAGGCCTTCAACGGCACCTACGCCCAGGACATCCTGGACCGCCCGCGCGCCGCGGGCGACCCCGAGCGCCTCGCGCTCCCGGTCGCCGGGGACGACGAGGCGGCGAAGGCGAAGGTGCGCGTCCTGATCGACGAGCTCGGCTTCGACACCGTCGACGCGGGTGGCATCGACGACTCCTGGCGCCAGCAGCCCGACACCCCCGTCTACGGCCTGCAGGCCGGCACCGACGCGGTCACCAAGGCACTGGCGGAGGCGAACCCGGACCGCCCGGCGGCCTTCCGCGGCTAGCGCCTCGAGACCAGACCCCGTCCGACCAGAACCCCGTCCGGCGTGACCCGCCGGGTATCGCGGGCGCGCGCCGACC
>NZ_JBHWUU010000157.1:0-8170 GCF_042737375.1 Streptomyces sp. NPDC060000 | reverse complement strand
GCCTTTACTTGCAACCCCCGACCACAACCCCCCGCGGCTAAACAACTCCCCCGCCACTGGTGGTACGCCCGCGGGGTGTGGGGCGGGTGTCCCGGAGGACACCGGCCCCACACCGTTGTGACGAGCTCGGGCAAACTGACCGGCTTGGTCAGCCGGCGAGCTCGACCATGACGGTCGCCGTGCCGGGCACATGCCGGGCGTCGCCCGGGTAGGTGACTGTGTACTGGGGATACGTCATCCAGTCGGGCGGGGTGTCACTGAAGCTGAAGGTGCCGTCCCGTTTGACCTTCACATCCGGCAACTCCACGCCGTTGCGGGTCACCGTGACCGTCTTGTGCCTGGGGAAGGGGGCCAGCGAGGTCAGTTTCCCTGTCACGGCGTCAACGGCCGTGATCAGCTGGCCGACCTGCTGGCCAGACATGATCGAATCACGGAACTGCGCGCGTACGCGGCATCCGAGTACCACGGGCACGCCGTCCAGCGCCTTGCCGAAGTGCTGGAGGAACGCGGCGACGTGGAAGGCGCAATCGCCGCCTACCGCACGTTCGGTGCTACGCCGGACGGAAT
Organism: Streptomyces sp. NPDC060000; assembly: GCF_042737375.1. Taxonomy (NCBI): domain Bacteria; kingdom Bacillati; phylum Actinomycetota; class Actinomycetes; order Kitasatosporales; family Streptomycetaceae; genus Streptomyces; species Streptomyces sp. NPDC060000. Next base: position 7,603 of record NZ_JBHWUU010000157.1, on the reverse strand, counting down.
GTGGCATGTGGCTGTCCCGCTGTCCGAACTCCTGGTGCGGCAAGGACGGGGCGACGAGGCGATCGAGGTGATGCGCGCGCTCGCCGAACGGCCCAGCGGCGCGGAGGACTGGCTCGTCCACACTCTTTTGCACCCTGTACGCCGACCAGGGCCGGCCCCGGGACGGCCTGGCCCACCTCGATGCCCTCAAGGGACGAAGCGGCGGCAGCGAAGAATGGGACTTCTTCCGGATGCGGCTATCACTCATGGCCGACTGCGGCCTGCTCGTTGAAGCGATCGAGCAGGCGCGTGCGCACCCCGAGGGCGACACCTGGTACGCGGCCTGGGCGCTGTCCGACGTGCTCGCCGAAGTCGGCCGCACCGAGGAAGCCGCCGCAGTCCTCGAACAGCACCCGACATTCAACAGCTCTCTCCGTGCCGAGCGCCTTATCGACCTCGACCGCATCGAAGACGCTGTACGAGTCCTCCAGCAGCCGGTGACCAAACCGACCACTCCAGCCTGGGGCAGCACCTACACCACCGAACCACCGTTCTAATAGCTCGTCAGTGAGGCCGATCGCGATAGGACTTGATCCCTCTTGGTCAGACCGGCCCCTCCACGCGGTCGTTGCCGGGCAGAGGCCTAAGGACCATTCGGGATGCGATCCCCGAGACGAGACTGGCCCCGCCCGGTACCGCCTGGTACTGCGGTTTCATGTCCTCAGCCCGCCGGCAGGGGCCGACCTCTCAGACGTTCGCGAGCCAAGAGCTCTCCAATAGACCGAGGTCCCTGCCGGTCGCTGGAGACACGAACGGCTAATGAGATGGCGTGCCCCGAGCACTTCTATTAGAGCGCCGCGTGCTCCGCCTTGAGCTGCGCATACGTGCCGACAAGCGAAGGGAGGGCAATGTTGAGAAGGATCTTCTGCGGCATCGACTGGGCCGAGAGCCACCACGACATAGCGCTCGTCGACCAAGACGGCGACCAGGTCGCCAAGCTGCGGATCAGTGACGACAGCGCAGGCCTCCACGCCCTGCTAGAGCTGCTGGTCCGCCACGGCGACAGCCCCGAGGCCCCGATCCCGGTGGCCATCGAGACGCCCCGCGGCCTGCTCGTCGCCTCTCTGCGTGCCACCGGCCGCGAGATCTATGCGATCAACCCGCTGGCCGCGGCCCGCTACCGCGACCGCAGCAGCGTGTCTCGCGCGAAGTCGGACGCCGCCGATGCGCGAGTCCTGGCCAACATCCCGCGCACCGATATCAAGACCCACCGCCGTCTGCCAGCCGACAGCGAGCTCGGCCAAGCCGTTGCCGTGCTTGCCCGAGCCCACCAGGACGCGGTCTGGGACAAAGGTCAGCTGGTCAACCGGCTCCGCTCCCACCTGCGCGAGTACTACCCTGCCGCGCTCACAGCCTTCCACGGCAGCGGCAAGCTCGGCCTGGACTCCGCCCACGCCCGCATCATGCTCACCGCAGCATCGACTCCCGGCGCCGCCACCAAACACCAAACTGACCAGAAGCCAGATCCGCGCGCTGCTAACCGCGCCGGCCGACTTCGCCGCTCGCTCGACGACGAGATCGAACGCCTTCGAGAGCTCTTCCGCGCGGAACAGATACAGCAGCTGCCGATGGTCGAGCAGGCCATGGGTCACCAGACTGCGGCCCTTCTGCAGCAGCTCGATGCCGCCTGCAAAAGCGGCGACGATCTCGCTGGAGCCACCGAAGCAGCATTCCTGTCCCATCCGGACGCTCAGATCATGTGCCCGGCCTGTCGGTCATGTCCGGGGCACGAGTACTCGCCGAGATCGGCGACGACCGCAACCGCTTCGCCGACGCCAAGTCCCTGAAAGCCTATGCCGGCGCCGCTCCGGTGACGCGCGCGTCAGGCCGTAGCCGCGTCGTGGTCGCCCGTACCGTAAAGAACCGGCGCCTGGCCGGCGTCGGCTACATGTGGGCCTTCGCTGCCCTGCGATCCCCAGAACCGCGCATTCACTACGACCGGCGCTGGGACACCGGAGAGCGTCACACCGCAGCTCTGCGGAACCTCTTCAACAAGCTCCTGGGCTGCCTCTTTCACTGCCTGCAGGCGCGCACACCCTACGACCCCGAACGCGCCTTTGCGCACGCCCTCGCGCTGACTGCATGATCGCTTCGTCGGACCCGCACCGGTCACGAGCACCGCCTCAGCAGACCCAGGGACCGGGGAGCTCCTCGCGGATCGCGGCGAGATCGGCAGCGGTGCTCGCGTGCGCGTGGATCCAGGAGTGGTTTCCGAGGCCGTCGCGTCGCACCAGCCTGCCGGGAGCGGCATACCAGCGGACAGGCGAGTCGGCTTCGCTGGCCCACATGGGGTAGTCGGGCAGACCGACCCGCGCAAAGCGGGCGTGGAGGTCAGGCACCAGTGCGTCGGGCAACTCGCAGGCGTTGTAGAGGTCCGCCCCGAAGAGCGACTCGCTCAGTACGAGTTCCACCCAGGCCAGCGACATCCGATCGAGGAAGGGAATCCAGCCCCGGTGTGATTCCACCACCACTGGTGGATCGTCCTGTTCGATCTGGGACAGGGGGATTCCCCAGTCGGCACAGTCCTGGTTCTCATGGCGGAAGACCAGGACGCCACCCAGGGCGTCAACGACATCGAGCCCGTTCGGCCCGACCAGGGGGTCCTGCCGCCGGGTGAGGTCGTCCCGGCGGCCGAAGAGCGCATACCCCTCGCGCAAGGCCGCCGGGAGCTCGAAGCCCAGATCGTTCTCCGCGCCCGTCAGCTCCTCCACGGAACAGCCGTCCTCCGGCAGCAGAGGCCGTCCCGTCCACGCCTCGGCGAACCAGCACGCGAAGTCCACGGCATGGGCACGAGTACGCACTCCGCCCCGAAGAGCCACCGACACATCAGGTCCACCCAGCATGCCCAAGACGCTACTGCCCGCCTCGCGACGCCAATCGGCGGGGGCACGACTGGCCTCGACGGAGCACCGTCAGCCCCGGACTTGACGCACCAACGACATGAGATGTCTGACAGTTCGGGCCGGCCAACTACACGCCACCCGCCCGGGTGAACGGCCACCGAGGTGAGCCGACCAGTGCAGACTGCCCTCGATGGAAGGAGACGAGGATGTCCCTCGACGTCGTCGAGTTCGCCACCGCGCGCCTGGCGGAGGATGCCGCCGCCAGCACCGGACGCGCTGCCCTGCGGCTGGAGACCCTGCGCCTGCTGATCGCGGAGGAGTCCCCCCTGTGTATCTGCGACGAAGCGGACTCCCCACCCACCGACCCCTACGACCGGGACCATCTCCTGCCGCACCACTATGACTGTCTCGCCTACGAGGTGGCCCGGGCAATCGCCTTGGCCGACAGCCGGCACCCGGACTTCAACGAGGAGGGGAGGCCCTGACGGCGGTGCTCCTGGAGACAGGGCACTGCGCCGGGCACAGGATTGCTCGTCAGCCAGGAGCAGGACCAGCACGGTGGCATCGTCCCGGCGCCGGAACTGAGGCCGGTGGGGCAGCCCGGGGGAATCCGGTCAGGCACCGGACGGCTGCTCGGGCAGACGCTGTCGTCTCGCTCCACCACCGTCGGCCCGCAGCAGACACCCATCCCGCGCTGGCTGCGCTTCCTGACCGACACCTTCGGCGACGACGCCGAAGGCCTGCAAATGATCGACTACCTGCAGCTGCTGCTCGGATACTCGATCACCGGCGACGTCGGAGCCCAGATCCTCCCCTTCCTCTGGGGAACGGGAAAGAACGGCAAATCCGTCCTCCTGGACGTCATGATGAAACTGCTCGGCGACTACGCCGACGCAGCCCCTCCCGGCTTCCTGATGGCCAAACCGTTCGAAGGCCACCCCACCGACCTCGCCGAACTCCACGGCCGACGCGTCTACGTCTGCTCCGAGATCAAACCCGGCGACAAGTTCGATGAAGCCCGGGTCATCAAACACCTGACCGGCGGCGACCGGATCCAAGCCCGCCGCATGAGGCAGGACCCCTTCAGCTTCGAACCCACCCACAAACTCTGGCTGCTGGGCAACCACCGCCCCGAAGTCGGCACCGGCGGCTTCGCCTTCTGGCGGCGCATGCGTCTGATCCCCTTCGAACGCGTCGTCCCCGACGACCGCAAGATCGACAACCTGGCCGACCTCCTCGTGATGGAGGAAGGCCCCGGCATCCTGGGCTGGCTCATCGACGGTGCCCGCCGCTACCTCGGCGGTGACCGCGACCTCACCGGCCCCGAGCGCGTCCGGATCGCCACGACCGCCTACGCGGAAACCGAGGACCACACCGGCTGGTTCTACGAGGAATGCTGCCGGCTCGGCCCCGACCTGCGCGCCGAGCAGACGGCGCTCTACGCCGCCTACACCACCTGGTGCAACAATGAAGGCGCACTGGTCATGTCCTCGCGCGCTTTCGCTTCCCGCACCAGGGAACTGGTCGGGTTGGCCTCGCCCAAGGGGATGATCCTGTCCAACCAGCGCAAGTACTACCCAGGCATCGGACTGCTCACCGACGAGGAGAGGGAAGCCAGCGCATGAGTTCCCTGATCGACGCGGACGAGATCAGCCACGAAGTCGAGCTCGTGTGGCTGGAGGATGTCGACCAGCTCGACTACGTGCGCCAGAGCCTGGACCGGCTGCCCACTCGCAAGGGCAAGCCCGCTTACCATCGCGACGGCCGCATGGTCGGCTACGCCATCCTCGGCCCCGACGCCAAGGCCTCCCGCGCCTCGGGCACGTTCCGCCGTCGTGTCTTTTGGGTACCGCCCCACGACCGCGACACCGAGCCCGATGGCTTGTACGCAAGGAGCGCCCCCGCCGAAGCTGTCGATCCGCGCACCCTTGAACCTCGCGTCAAGGGCTACAAGACCGAACGCTCCGAAGGCGGCCCGCCTTCTCTCGCCATGCAGGAGCTCGGCATACAGCTCCCGCTGTAACGCCCGGCCTCGACCGCCGCCCCACGTCCCCTCGTCGCAGTCGGACCTTCGTGGCAGGCCTGCGCGCTGCAAGGCCGGACGACGCGTGGAAGTGGCGGCCCCTTCCGGCACGGCTCAACTAACCGTCTGTCACGCATAGTCAACCCATGCACCCAAGTCCGACAAGAGGCCCAATGCGCCTTCCTGCTCGACCTGATCACGCCAGCACCGCATGAGAGAGATCCGAACTGGCTCCTGGTTCCTGCAATACTCCGTACGAGGTACACCCGATCCGGCCTCGGTCCGACAGGCACGGACACCGCGGGCCAGACGGATCCGGCCAGGCTGAGGCATGCGAGGGGCCGGACTACGCCGCTGTACCTGCCCTGTGAGCCCTTGCTCATTCGATGGCCGGCCCAGAATTCCGCTGGAGCGGTCCCCGTCGGGCGCGCCCGACGGGGACCGTGGCGGTCAGACGTCCTTCCTTGTCCGTGAAGGCCCTGGTGAGTGAACAGCCGAACTACGCCGATACCGCCCGGCAGCAGCTGGAACCCGCGGCCGCCGACGCAGTGCGCGCCTACGCGGCCAAGACGCGGGCCGACGCCGACCGGTTCGCCGCCGTCCTGGAGGACATCGCCGCCAACGGGTTGCCCCCGGTGGAGACCTGCACGCCGTGGGAGGAACTGCGCGAGGCCCACCTCACCCGCCTCACCGCCCAGCGCCAAGCCGTCGCCTGATGACAATGCCGAACGGCCCCCGCTGCGCTCGCATCGCCTTCTCCGACGCAGCCGAAAGCAGCTGGAGACCATCACCAGCGAGACCGAACTCCACGCCCCGGACCGCGCCCTGGTCGTCATCTCCGTCGACCCCGACATCGGCGACGCGATCAAAACCCACCGGGGCGGACACCGCCTCGTCTCCGCTCGCAAAACCCGGACTGCGTCGAGCAGGAAATCTACGGATTCCTCCTCGTCCACCACGCGCGTCGCGACGTCATGCACCACACCGCTCACCAAGCCGGCCTCGACCCCGACCGGCTGTCCTTCACCCGCACACTTACATCGCCCGCCGCCACGTCACCGACCAGGCGGCACTTTCCCCCCTCACGACTCAGCCGAGCCTTGACCCACACCACCCGTGAGCTGCTGGAACGGCTCCTGCCACCCCGCAGACGACGTTCCAACCCCCGCGTCATCAAACGCAAGATGACCAACTGGCACCTCAAACACGCCCACCACCGGCTTCCACCGCCACACTGATGCCACCCACCAAACCAACCAGCAGACGCCAGAAACCAGCCTGAATCCATTCATTTTGGAACCGGGCTTACCGGGGGCTTACCCCGGTCCACGGGGCTCGGGCCCGCAAATTCGCCCCCTTTTAGCTCGCACATGAGCAGAGTCGAGAACTGTGCGGGAGAGGTCGACCAGGTCCCGTTCGTCCAGGAGCTGGAGAACCTCCTGGTGCAGCCGGTCCCAGACTCCCGTACGGGACCAGATGACAAACCGGCGATGCACGGTCGACTTGGACGCCCCGAAGTACGGCGGCAACGCCAGCCAGGCACGCACTCGTGGTTGCCGGTGTCTTGACACGGCTCGATGCATGCTGGTGGCCGTGGTACCGCACACCGCGCGTGCCGCGACGGCCGAGCAGGGACGCGTGACCTGCGGTTCCGTGACAGGTGAGGAGCATCGGGTGGTGGACGACCAGCGAGCGGATCTGCCGCCTGGCACGGAGGCCGGCGCCCTGGCGGACCGTCTGAAAGAGCGTATCTACGCGACCATCACGATGATTGCCGTGGTCGTCGGTCTGTCCTCCGGTGATGTGGGTTCCCTCGGCGCTGTCGCTACGGTCCTCACGACCGCTCTGGGGCTGTGGCTCGCGGCGTTCGTCGCCGACCAGCAGGCGCACCGCACAGTGCACGGCCACCTCGCCACCGGCCACGAGCTGCGCCGCATGCTGTACGTCAGCAGCCCACTTCTGTCGTGCGCCGTGGGTCCGGCCGTGCTGATCGCTCTGGCCGCGCTGGAGGTTTTTTCCGTGCACACCGCATTGCTGGTGGCGGCGTGGGTGGGCGTCGTCTCCCTCTTCCTGTGGGGCTGCCTGGGCGGGCTGCGCATGGGAGGCGGCGCCCTGGCGGCGGTGGTGGCGGGCATCCTGGACGCGGTGATCGGTGTGGCGGTGGCCCTGGTGAAGGCCTCTGCCGGGCACTGACACGGCGGGGGCGCCGCCAGTGTCAGCGCCCGGCCGCTCCTCGGCCCATGCGGATCGCGAGCACGAAATAGACCACCACCCGCGCCGGCAGCAACCGCGACCGCTGTTCCACACGCCCGCACTCAATCACCTGCCCCTAGGGACTGCCTGCGGTTGGGATCAATGGGCTTTTCGGAAGGCTGCGGATCCAAATGGGCGCTGGGCGGATGGAGTCCGGCGAGGTAGCTCTCGGGTGACTTGTCGTAGCGGGTCGCGATGCCCCGCCAGTCCTTCATCTTGTTGATGGCCCGCTCAACTGTGTTGCGGTCGCGGTAGAGGCCGGTGTCGTGGGTGACGGGCCTGCTGCCCCGGCTGCCCTTGTTCCTGCGGTTGGCGGCCTGGTCCTTCTTCTCCGGAATGACGGCCTTGATACTGCGTTTGCGCAGGTGAGCGCGGTTTGTGCGGGAGGAGTAGGCCTTGTCGCCGGCTGCGGGCCGGGTGCGGGGACGGCCGACCGGCAGGCGGA
>NZ_JBHWUU010000156.1:0-8263 GCF_042737375.1 Streptomyces sp. NPDC060000 | reverse complement strand
GCGGCACCCCACGCGGGGTGCCGCCCTTCCCGTGTCTACCGGGCCCTTCCCGTGTCTACCGGGTCAGTGGCCGGCGGCCGACTCCGACGCGGACGAGGAGGCCGAGTTCGACGGGGAGGCCGATCCGGACCCGGGGGTGCCGCTCTGTGAAGCCGAAGCGGAAGCCGAAGAGGAAGCCGAAGCCGAAGCCGACGCGCTCCCGGAGGGGGACTGCGCGGCGGACGGGATGTCGCTCGGGCCCCACGAGGAGAAGTAGCTCTCGGCGGGGACGACGAAGGCGCGCAGGCTGACCTCGCCGGTGTCGCTGAAGGTGAAGGTGACCTTCTGGGCGTCGCCGTCCTTGACGGCCTCCCGGCTGTTCGTCAGCACGGCGGAGGCGTTGTTCTCGCCGCCGATGACGACCGAGCCGTGGGCCGGCACGGTCAGCTCGCCCTTGCCCTTGGCGGGCTTGAGCTCGGCGGACTTGCCGCCGTCGAGGGTGATGGACTGCAGCGTCTGGGCCTTGCTGCCGCTGTTGAAGACGGTCGCCGAGATGATGGCGGGACCGGTCGACTCCAGGTCGGGCTGGGTGATGACGACGACGTTCTGAAGCTTGATGTCGCCGACGTGGACGGCGGCGTTGTCCGGCTTGATCTCCAGAGTCTGGGAGTCGTTGCCGGCCCCGCAGGCGGCGAGCGAGGCGATCGAGAACGCGATGGCGGAAGCGGCGAGGACGCCGCGTCGAAGGCTGCTGCTCACGGCGGCGGCAACTCCTTGTGCACGCGGGCGGCTTTCCTTTGAATAAAGCCGCCCTAAGGGTCTGTCAGCGGCCTCAGGTTACCGAGCCGTTCTCGCGGCACCGCACCCGACCCGCCTCTAGAGCGATCCCGTGCCTCGACGGACGCGCCGGGCGGCCTCCGCAGCGGCTGTCCCGGCAGCCACCAGTGGCTCACTCCAGACTCGTGAGTCACATTGACATCACCCGTCCTCTTCCTGCTCTTCTGCCATTCACATAACCGCCGCGGACGTCCGGCCTCGGATTTTCGGTGAAGGGAATGCGAGGCGATCCCGGGAATTGATCAAGGCCCGGACCGAACGGTCGATGATCAATTCCGGAAACGACCCGTATCCCGCCACGTGAACCGAACGGAGTAGCGGAAGTCGCACTCCTGAAAGCAGACATTTGGGGACGTTCGGCCGTTTGGGTGGGGCTCCGGGTGTGTGTAGCGTGCGTGTTTCTCCCCCCTCGGAGAGCCGCTCCGACCTGCGAATACCTGCTTGCGCCGCCCCTTCGCAGCACGTTCCTGTTGCTGTTGTCAAGCCCCGAGATATGCCCTGACCTGCGAAAACGCCATTCAGAACCCGCAGTTTCCGTGTTACCCTGGATAGCCACGGAAGGGGTACCTGTCACATGACGTTCAAGGTTGGCGACACCGTGGTCTATCCCCATCACGGGGCCGCGCTGATCGAGGCTATCGAAACTCGCCAGATCAAAGGCGTGGACAAGACCTACTTGGTGCTGAAGGTCGCCCAGGGCGACCTGACGGTACGTGTGCCAGCGGACAATGCGGAGTTCGTCGGCGTACGTGATGTGGTCGGTCAGGACGGGCTGGACCGGGTCTTCGAGGTGCTGCGCGCGCCGTACGCCGAGGAGCCCACGAACTGGTCGCGTCGTTACAAGGCAAATCTGGAGAAGCTCGCCTCCGGCGATGTCATCAAGGTCGCTGAAGTAGTGCGTGACCTGTGGCGTCGTGAGCGCGAGCGCGGACTCTCCGCCGGTGAGAAGCGCATGCTTGCCAAGGCCCGCCAGATCCTGGTGAGTGAACTCGCTCTCGCGGAGAACACCAACGAGGACAAGGCCGAAGCCCTGCTCGACGAGGTCCTCGCATCCTGATCCTGCTGAGCTCGACAAGGTTCTCGAGTTTCTGATGCCGGCCCGAGACCGGCCTCAGCACACTGAAGAACACTGAAATGCCGCGGTGCCCGATGACGTATTTCCCGTCGCCGGGCGCTGCGGCATGTTCGCGCTCGGACACCGCCGTGCGCCCTGTCCCCACAGCCGTACGCACTACCCCCACAGGGGTGGTCGGTCGATACAGCCCCCTGATACGTCGACCGATGCTTCGATACTTGTTGTGCCGGGCCCGGGCTGCCGCCTCGACCTGAACGTCACGGAAGGGTTCCGTCAAGGCGTCGCGCCCGGCACTGCACAGCGCATACCCACGCCAGGCCGGCACACAAACCTGACAGGAACCGATGTCTGACGATTCGCGTCCCACCCCCGCGCCCGTCCGCACGGCCGCGGTGATTCCGGCCGCCGGCCGGGGCGTCCGCCTCGGTCCGGGCGCCCCCAAGGCGCTCCGCACGCTGGGCGGCACTCCCATGCTGATCCACGCGGTGCGCGCGATGGCCGCCTCCCGCGCCGTCGCCCTGGTCGTCGTCGTGGCACCGCCGGACGGCACCGCCGAGGTGAAGTCGCTGCTCGACGCGCACGCGCTGCCCGACCGCACCGACTTCCTGGTCGTCCCCGGCGGCGAGACCCGCCAGGAGTCCGTGAGGCTCGGCCTGGACGCGCTGCCGCCGGGCCACGACATCGTCCTCGTGCACGACGCCGCCCGGCCGCTCGTCCCCGTCGACACGGTGGACGCCGTGATCGAGGCCGTCCGTGAGGGCGCTCCGGCCGTCGTCCCGGCGCTTCCGCTCGCGGACACCGTCAAGGAGGTCGAGCCGGCCCGGACCGCAGGCGACCCCGAACCGGTCGTCGCCACCCCCGAGCGCGCCCGCCTCCGTGCCGTGCAGACCCCGCAGGGCTTCGACCGGGAGACCCTGGTCCGCGCTCACGCGAGCGTCACGGACAACGTCACCGACGACGCGAGCATGGTGGAGCAGCTGGGTCTGACGGTCGTGGTCGTCCCCGGTCACGAGGAGGCCTTCAAGGTGACCCGTCCCCTGGACCTGGTCCTCGCCGAGGCGGTCCTGGCCCGCAGGAGGCTCAACGATGGCTTCTGAGACGCCGCTCGCCGGGGTGGTGCTTCCCCAGGTCGGCATCGGCACCGACATCCACGCCTTCGAAGCGGGCCGCGAGCTGTGGTGCGCGGGCCTGAGGTGGGAAGGGGAGGGCCCCGGACTGGCCGGGCACTCCGACGCGGACGTCGTCGCGCACGCCGCCTGCAACGCGCTCTTCTCCGCGGCCGGCCTCGGTGACCTGGGGCAGCACTTCGGCACCGGGCGCCCCGAGTGGTCCGGCGCCTCGGGCGTCACCCTGCTCACCGAGGCGGCCCGGATCGTCCGCGAGGCCGGCTTCGTCATCGGCAACGTCGCGGTACAGGTCGTCGGCCCCCGTCCCAAGATCGGCAAGCGGCGCGACGAGGCCCAGAAGATCCTGTCCGAGGCGGCGGGAGCCCCGGTGTCGGTGTCGGGCGCGACGACCGACGGGCTCGGTTTCCCGGGCCGGGACGAGGGCTTGATGGCGATCGCGACGGCGCTGGTGGCACGTACCGGGACAGGCGCGGGCACGGGCACGGGCGCCGGTACGGGCACGGGCGCCCGCTGACTCCGTGCCGCGCGAGTCGGGCGGCACCGGCCGACATATGCCATGGCATGTCACGAATGTGTGGCCCTTGGGTGGAAGGGGCTCGGGGCATCGCTTCGCGCCCACTACCCTGGAGAGGTGACCATTCGCCTGTACGACACCAGTGCCCGGCAGATCCGTGACTTCGCCCCGCTCCAGCCGGGTTGTGTCTCGATCTACCTCTGTGGCGCCACCGTGCAGGCGGCCCCGCACATCGGGCACGTCCGCTCGTACCTGAACTTCGACGTCATGCGCCGTTGGTTCATCCACCGCGGCTACGACGTCACGTTCATCCGCAACGTCACCGACATCGACGACAAGATCATCACCAAGTCGCACGAGCAGGGCCGCCCCTGGTGGTCCATCGGGTACGAGAACGAGCGGGCGTTCAACGACGGCTACAACGCCCTCGGCTGCCTGCCGCCCACCTACGAGCCGCGCGCCACCGGGCACGTCCCCGAGATGATCGAGATGATGCGCGGTCTGATCGAGCGCGGCCACGCCTACGAGGCCGACGGCAACGTCTACTTCGACGTGCGCTCGTTCCCGGGCTACCTGGAGCTGTCCAACCAGGACCTGGACGACCTGCGCCAGCCCTCCGGCGACGGTGAGACCGGCAAGCGCGACCAGCGCGACTTCGCGCTCTGGAAGTCCGTCAAGCCGGGCGAGCCGAGCTGGGAGACCCCCTGGGGCCGCGGGCGTCCCGGCTGGCACCTCGAGTGCTCGGCGATGGCGCACAAGTACCTGGGCCCGGTCTTCGACATCCACGGCGGCGGCCTCGACCTCATCTTCCCGCACCACGAGAACGAGATCGCCCAGGCCAAGGCCTACGGCGACGAGTTCGCGCGGTACTGGGTGCACAACGCCTGGGTCACCATGAGCGGCGAGAAGATGTCGAAGTCGCTGGGCAACAGCGTCCTCGTCTCCGAGATGGTGAAGCAGTGGCGCCCGATCGTGCTGCGCTACTACCTCGGTACGCCCCACTACCGCTCGATGATCGAGTACAGCGAGGAGTCGCTGCGCGAGGCCGAGTCGGCGTTCGCGCGGATCGAGGGCTTCGTGCAGCGCGTCGTCGAGAAGGCCGGGGGAGTCGTCGAACCGGCGGCCGAGGTGCCGCCCGCCTTCGCCGAGGCGATGGACGACGACCTGGGCGTCCCGCAGGCGCTGGCCATCGTGCACACGACGGTCCGGCAGGGGAACTCGGCGCTCGCCGCCGACGACAAGGAAGCCGCCGTGGCCCGCCTCGCCGAGGTCCGGGCGATGCTCGGCGTCCTCGGCCTGGACCCGCTCGACGCGCACTGGGCCGGCGAGGAGACCCGGGGTGAGGACCTGCACGGCGTGGTCGACAGCCTCGTACGACTCGTCCTCGACCAGCGGGAGTCGGCCCGGGGGCGCAAGGACTGGGCGACCGCGGACGCCATTCGTGACCAGCTCACCCAGTCGGGCCTGACCATCGAGGACGGCCCGCAGGGGCCGCGCTGGAGCCTCGGCCCGCGCTAGGACGGTTCCGGGACGGCCGCCCAGGGCCTGTCCTTGATCGACTGTGCCGCCCGGCCTTCCGGGCGGCACACTGCATAAGACGTACGTACGAAAGCTCACGGAGACGAGAGATTCATGGCAGCCAACAACCGCCGCATGTCCGGCAAGAAGGGCGCGCAGGTCGGCAGTGGCGGCCAGCGGCGCCGGGGCCTGGAAGGCAAGGGGCCGACCCCGCCCGCCGAGATGCGCAAGAAGCACAAGGCGAACCGCATCGCGACCGCCAAGGCGAAGCAGGCCGTGCGCCGGCCCGCGCAGCGCGGCCGTGGCGGCAAGGGCACGTCCGAGATGGTCGTCGGCCGCAACTCCGTCGTGGAGGCGCTGCGCGAGGGCGTGCCCGCGACGATGCTCTACGTCCAGCAGTTCATCGACAACGACGAGCGGGTGCGCGAGGCGCTTCAGCTCGCCGGTGAGCGCGGCGGCATCCACCTCATGGAGGCCCCGCGTCCCGAGCTGGACCGCATGACCAACGGCCTCAACCACCAGGGCCTGGTCCTCCAGGTCCCGCCGTACGAGTACGCGCACCCCGAGGACCTGGCGGCGGCCGCCTACGACAACGGCGAGGACCCGCTGATCGTCGCCCTCGACGGCGTGACCGACCCGCGCAACCTGGGTGCGGTCGTGCGCTCCGTCTCCGCCTTCGGCGGCCACGGCGTCGTCGTCCCCGAGCGTCGCGCGGCCGGTATGACGGCCGGCGCCTGGAAGACGTCCGCCGGTGCGGCAGCCCGCACCCCGGTCGCCCGTGCCACCAACCTCACCCGCGCGCTCGAGGCCTACAAGAAGGCCGGCATCGCGGTCGTCGGCCTGGCCGCCGACGGCGAGCACGAGGTCGGCACGCTGAAGGCCCTGGACGGCCCGGTCGTCATCGTCGTCGGCAGCGAAGGCAAGGGCCTCTCCCGCCTGGTCGGCGAGACCTGCGACTACCGGGTCCGCATCCCGATGCCGGGTGGCGCGGAATCCCTCAACGCGGGTGTGGCGGCCGGAATCGTGCTGTATGAGGCGGCTCGGCGACGGGTCTGAGGCAGGCCGGGCTCCGTCGGCCCGGGCAGGCTGAGCCCGTCGGCCGGAGGCCGGCGCAGCCGTGCGCAGCCGCGTGGCTGCGTCGGGCGGCAGAGGGACGCGCCGCGGGTGTGGCGGCCGGAATCGTGCTGTATGAGGCGGGGCGCCGACGGCGTCTCACTGGCCCGCCGCGGCGAACCCGGCTGACCGTACCGGCCGTGTCCACCGACACTCGGCGACGGGGCTGAGGGCAGGCGGGCGGGCGGCCCAGGCAGGCTGAGCCCGTTGGCCGGAGGCCGGCGCAGCCGTGCGAAGCCGCTTGGCGTGGAGGGCGGCAGAGGGGACGGGTTCACTCGAACGGGCTAATCCCGGCGAGTAGGGCAACCTTGACGGAGCCCGGACAGATCCGGCGGGTCAAAGCAGTGTCCTAAACACACGTCACTCGGTTAGATGAGTGTGGACACCAGAACACCCCGCACACCCACGGGGGACCGCTCGTCGGGATTCGACGACGCTCCCGCGCTGAGCATGGTGAAGGTGCCGAGCGACCCGGCGCAGATCATCGTCAGCCACGCGAGCTTCCGCGTGCAGCTGGGCGCGTCGGCGCGGCGTAACCAATCCCCGCGGATCGCCCGGCACGTGAGCGCCATCGATGACACCGCGCGTATGGCCGCCGTCGGGGCGGCCGGCAGAGCGGGCGCCGCTTCCGGTGGCCGTCGGCGAGCCGTCGTCTGGAGCGGCAAGTCCGCGCCCGACGACACCGGCGCCCACCGACTGCTGCAGGCCGTGCGGGCAGGCAGCGTCGGCCACGGCGAACCGCCCGCAGCCGACGCCGGAGCCACCCAGGTCATCCCCCGCGTCGCCATGGGCGACCGGGGTTACGACGGCGGCCTCGCCGCGCAGACCCTCGAGACCCCGATGGTCGGCGCCCAACGGGCCCCCGCCGAGGGCGAGCAGCGGATCCTGCCGAACATGCGGGGCGTCGGCAGCGCCTACGACGAACCCGCCTACGACGAACCCGCCTACGACGACGCCCAGTTCGAGGACTTCGGGGACGCCGGCACCGACCCCGACCCGGCTCCGCGCAGCCGGCGGCACGGCGACGACCCCGCCCGGCACGCCTACTTCCCGGGTCGCCGGATGAACCTCGGCGTGGTCCTGCTGCCGCTGCGGATCTTCCTCGGCTTCATCTCCATCTACGCCGGCATGGGCAAGCTGTGCGACCCCGTCTACTTCGACGGCGGCAAGCGCGGCTCCATGGTGAAGTGGCTCAACACCCTGCACCCGTGGGAAGTCGCCGAACCGCTGCGCCAGTTCGCCCTGCACCACCCCGTCGGCTCCGGCCTGGTCATCGCCTTCCTCCAGGTCGTCGTGGGCGTCCTCACGGTCCTGGGCTGCTGGCAGCGGGTCGCCGCGGTGGTCGGCGCCGGACTCTCGGCCGCGCTCATCGTCACCGTCAGCTGGAAGACCGTCCCGGTCTACGACACCCCCGACATCATCTACCTCGCCGCCTGGTCGCCGCTGATCATCGCCGGCGCCCCCGTCTACTCGGTCGACGGACGCCTCGCCGCCGGTGCGTGGCGCCGGCTCGGCCCGCGCTCCGACCTGTGGGAACTGCGCCGTTACGTGCTGCGCCGCGGCGTCCTCGTCACCTCGATCGCCGTCGGGCTCACCCTGCTGGTCGGCTCGCTGCTCGGCGGTGCCGTCCGCGACGCCGACCGGGTGATCGTCCCCGGTCCGGGCGAACCCCCGCGCAACGAACTGCCCGGCTCCCCGCTGCCGCAGAAGTCCGGCACGCACAAGGCCTCCCGGAAGCCCACCGCGTCCACCTCACCCACGCAGGGCGCCACCTCGGCCGCCCCGACGGCAGGCACGGACAGCGAGCCCTCCGAGGCCCGGGACTCCGGCACGACCGGCAACACCGGCGCAGGCGCGCCCAGCCAGACCCAGGGCACCGCGGGCGAGGCCCCGCCCGAGCGGTCCACCCCGCAGGAGCAGGCCCCCGCCACCAGCTCGGGCCCCGGCTCCGGCGGCTCGGCCACCTCCGGCGGTTCGACGAGCGGCGGCGGCGGCTCGGACGGCGGCTCGTCGTCCTCCGGCCAGCCGGGCCTGGTGGGCGGGTTGCTCGGCTAGGGCGGTTCGTTGTCGGAAAGACCGGGGGGCCGTGCGCTTTTCAGC